>CALEBD010000208.1 GCA_937944945.1 uncultured Clostridium sp.
AATAATTTTTTTGTGTAATTATTGATTACTCTTCATCTTTTCTGCACTTTTTGCCTGTAAGTACAAATCCTGCACCAAGTGCCGTTACAGCCGCACTTAATGAATACCATAATAATCCCCTTTCACCTGTTGCAACAGATTCTTCTGTCCTAGACTGTTCATTATCAGATTCATCATTATTATTATCTTCTATCTCTTCGTATTTATCTAAATCTATTTTTATTTTATTAAAAATATCAAATTTACTCATCTAGTGACCTCCTATTTTAAAATATGCTTTCTTATTTTCTTTCTGCCCCTCGACAATCTGCTATGCAAGTTTGTGACATTTGTTTTATTATCGAAAGCTATTTCTTCTAATTTATCTCCACTTAGGTAATATCTTTTAAACAACTCCCTGTCTTTGTCATTTAAAAATTGTAGTAATTCTTCAATCTCCTGCTCTATCTCTAACTTTTGTAGATTTTCGTCTATATATGAAGTCTCTGTGTCTAATTCTTCACTTAATTTAGATATATATTTTCTTTTATAATCAATCGCCTTGTACTTTGCAATTGCACAAATCCAGTTCTTAAAACTGCTCTCCTTACTTTTAAATCTCTCTATATTCTCCCAAATCAGAAATAAAACATCACTCAGACATTCTTCTTCATAATTTGAAACTGGACTTATGTGATTTCTAATTACTCCTTTTAAAATGGGGGTGTATTTATCAATGAGCATTTCCATTCCCCTTTGATCACACTTTTTTATGTATTTAATAATTTTTTTATCTTCAATCGATTTGTCTTTCAATTTTGTCTCCTCCCTGTAAAAGCTTTTACATTAGTTAATACGAAATTTATTATAAGAAACTGACATTGATTTTGAAAATATTAAATTTTATATTTATTTATTCATTATATATAAACATAGAAATAACCACATCTTAGAATTCAATGTATTGAAACTCTAAAATGTGGTTTTTTATTTTAAATTTATATCTCCCTGTCGAATACAAAGTCGCTGTCTTGTAGTGATTCGTATACTCCTTTTTGGTATCCATTCCCTTTTGTTGAGAAGAAGTCGTGTGTTTTTGTTTCTGTACTAAGTCCGTTTAATACGATTGGGTTTACTGGCGAAACTTCGAGTCTGTTGTCGTATCCTAGGTTTTCCATCGCTCTATTTGCGTTGTATTTAAGGAAGTTTATAACCTCGTCAGCAAGTCCTGTTCCTTCGTATATTGTGTTTGTGTAGTTTATTTCATTTTCCATAAGTCTGTCGAATACGTCCATGACTTTTTGTTTGTACTCTTCTTGTTCTTCTTTTGAAAATTCGTCGAATATCTCTTGTGCAAGAAGTCCGATATATTTTCCATGAAGAGATTCGTCCCTAAGTATTAGTGAAATTATCTCTCCACTTGCAATCATTTTGCCCTGTCCTGCCAAGAATAATGGGTAGAAAAATCCTGAGTAAAATAAAAAACTCTCTAAAAATACAGATGTAGCCATAGACATATAAAGCCCGTATTTGTCATCTGTATTTTCGTATTGTGCTAAAACTATATCGGCCTTTTTCTGTAAAGTCGGCTCACTTTCTATCCATTCAAATATCTCATCTATTTCCGGCACACTTAAAAGCGTTGTAAATATTGATGAATAGCTCTTCGCGTGAATTTCTTCCATAGTTCCCATAAATGAAAGTACGGCTTTTCGTTGAAGGTTATCTGTCAAACTCATCATCGATGGTATTCCGTTGTTAGCTTGTTTTGTATCTAAAAGTGTCAAACCACCTAGTATTTTTTTATAAAGATTTCTCTCTTCTGGCAAAAGTTCGCTCCACACTTTTACATCTTTTGAAATTGATATTTCTTCTGGTAACCAAAACTGTTTTACGTTTTGATCCCAAAATACCTGAGTGAAGTCGTCGTCCTCGACATTCCAGTTGACTGCCTTGTGTATATTGTTTAATTTAAATGTCATTTTATCACCTCTTTATGTTGAACACGCAAGTTGTCCATTGTTTCTCGTTTTATACTGGCATATTGCCATCCATTCTCTATCTTAAACTGAACACACTAGGCATTCATTATTTCTTTCCATCTTCGTTCTTGTATAGTAAAGACTTTTTAGTCCTTTTTTATGTGCGTAAATGTAGTATCTTGCAATATCTCTTGTTGTTTTGTCGTCTGTTACAAATAATGTTGTAGAAATTCCTTGGTCGATATGTCCTTGAATTATCGCCACCATATCGATAAGGTCTAGCATATCTATTCTGTATGCTGATTGGTAGTAAAGCATATTTTCATTAGTTAAAAACGGCATTGGGTAAATTGTAGTCGAATCTCCATAAGTTCTAACTTCAATTTGCTCAGTTATCGGCATAACGCTCGAAGTTGAATTTTGAACGTAGCTTATGCTTTGAGTCGGTGCTATTGCACTTAAATACGCATTGTAAATTCCGTTTGTTTTAACTTGTTGTAATAATTCTGTCCAATCTTCTTTTGTCGGAATATTTATTCCTTCAAATAATTTGGATACTTTTTCGCTAGTTGGCAAGAAATCTTTTGTGCAGTATTTTTTAAATAATTCGCTTTCTTCTCCTTTTGCATATTCAGATTTCTCAAATCCGTTAAATTTTTCTCCTTTTTCAATAGCTATATTCATTGATGTTTTTATTGAGTAATATCTCATCATTGCGAAGAATACATCGGCAAATTCTCTCGCCTCTTTTGATGTATAGATTATATCTTCTCTAACTAGATATCCGTGTAAATTCATCGCTCCAAGACCTATTGAATGTGATGAGTCATTTCCCTTTTTTATAGTAGGAACTTCTTCTATGTTTGTATTGTCAGAAACATATGTCAAGGCCCTAATTGCAACATCTACCGTCTTTTCAATATCTTTATTATCCATAACATTTGCTATATTTAAAGAGCCTAGATTACAACTTATATCCTGTCCCCAATCGCTCACTTGCCCATAACCTTTTATATCTGATGGTGTTTGGTATTGGAAAATCTCACAGCACAAGTTAGACATTTTTATCATTCCCACGTCCTTTAGCGTATGTTGTTGGTTTGCACTGTCGATAAATACAACGTATGGATATCCAGATTCTTGTTGAGTTTGTGCAATCCTAGTTAGAAGTTCCCTTGGATTTATTTCCTTTTTCTCAATTTCATCATCTTGTGCTAATTTGTCATACCATTCGTCCATTTTTATTTCATCAAGATGAACACCGTATTTTTGATAAATTGAATGTGGATAAAATGCATAACAATTTTCATTTTTCTCCGCAAGCTCCATAAATTTATCTGGAATTATAGCTCCGATTGAAAGTGTTGTAAGCCTTATTTTCTCGTCTGCATTTATCTTTTTACTGTCTAGTAGTGTTTCAAAGTCTGGATGAAGTACGTTTAAATAAACTGCACCTGCTCCTTGTCTAGCCCCCATTTGATTAAAATAACTAAATGATTGCTCTAATAATTTTGCAACACCCATAACTCCACCTGCTGCT
>CALEBD010000209.1 GCA_937944945.1 uncultured Clostridium sp.
ATATCTTGACATCCATCTCCCTTATTAACTTACCATGTCTCCTATGAAAATCAGCTCTTCTCTTTTTCTCGAAGTAATAAGCTCTTACATCTGGAGGCAATGAATCTGGATCAATTGCTCCATTTACTACTGTAGCCTCTTTAATACATTCTTTGTATCTATCTAGAAAACGTTTATCTCTTTGCCTATACTTATGGATCTTTATCTTACCCATAAGTACTTTTCTCAGCCACAGCTGCTTAAAATATATACTGGAGTTATTTATTATAGCAGGTGGTACCCATGGTATACCAAGCTTATAACAAGCTTCCTCAAAATCATCATGACTATGAAAATACCATATTCTTGGCATATATACCTATTCTTTCTTTTGTTTACGGAGTGCTGCCCTATACCATTGCTGAATGGACTTCTCTTTAGCATCCGGAAATTTCTTTTGTACTCTTCTGATAATACGATCTATTGGTAATTCTTTATATGTTAACTCAAAAACATATGATTTCTTAGTTCCTTTCCAAAGACCGTTATCATCCTTTTCTTTCTTGGGTTTCTTTGGTTTCTCTAATCCTTTAATCCTCTTTGTCTTCTTCTGCTTTGTTACAGTATCCTCACTGATAAATCCGAGATTAAGTTGATAACTTCTCATTGGATCATCTTTAGCATAACCTGCTAATTCAAGTTGATTATCCATCCACTTATCATATTCATCAATGAGGGAATTGTCTGGCTTATTATTCGAATGATGAATATATGAAGCCAACCCATTGTAGTCTGCAGAACAAGCATCTGGGAATGGCATACCAAGAGAAACTGCCCTTCTCTTCATATCTTTGTAGGTCATATTTTCTAACCCACTACCCATTACCTTGATCTTCTCTTTGTTTAGTTTTAAGGGCCTTTTGTCCTTTTTCTTTCCTTTGCGCATATCTATATAAGTATAAAATTATATTTTTATTTCTTCATTGCAAATATAAACAAATTTATCGAAGTTACAAAATATCTGTATAAAAATTCTAAGAGTTTGATACTAGATTCCTCTTCCTGTGTAATTTATAGGCAGTATCTAGAGTCTCACATGTAAAATCCATGTTATTTATTGATTTGTAGTTAATAGATTTCTGGATTATTTCTCTGTACTCTTTCCAGAACTTCAATCCACCTTTACTATCAACAGTTTTTTCAAAGTATCTTGTCACCAAAAACCCGAAAGTATCTGCAATAGTTTGACTTTCGAATATGTATATCCTTAAATCTGTTATAGCCTTAATAACATCATCAGATTTTTTTATGGGCATTACACCATACCCTTCTTCTGGAAAAAGTTCATCTGAAACTATAGCTGTAAAATACCTTCTACTTGATGGACCATTTTTCCAATACTCAGTTATCAATTGCCTTATCTTGAAATCTGGTATTCTATGAAGGTATGATAAATATACCTTATCCTTCTTGGTCGATCTTCTTTTGTATGCAGTGGGAGCTTGCAATATTCTTGGTAATATCCTATAATTATTCCACCTATCAAACTCAAGAATCAGAGCATATAAGTCTTTATCCCACTTATTCCCTGATTCTTTAAGCCTTTTCATATTGGTTATTATTCTTGAGTTAGTTATGGAGGTTAATAACCAAGATGAATCTCCTGAGTGTATTTTTGCTTCTTCCTTTGATAATCTTTTAATCATTGCCCCGAATAAGTAATCTCTGAACCTTGGCTCAATGGGTGATTTTGGGTTTACCAATGATGGATGTAATTCGAAGTAGTCAGAGAACAACTTAAAAAACTTTTCTGCCCTTGCCTTAAGTTCTAAATACTTATAATGAGGCATCTTTAAAATTTCTCCAGCTTCCCAAGTTGATAGACCTTTCCCTTGTATGAACATAAGGCTATTCTTTTCTGCATCAGTCAAACAATCCCAAGCTAATTCTTGATGTCTTTCCATATTCAGTATTGTTTGTTCATTAGAATTTCTTCTGTACTACCATCTGGTATTTGTGACAAATCAACATCGTAGTCTGCAGAATACATTTTATATTCATCTGACTCATGATAAGCAGAGTATAGTACATTTTCTCTTGGTACTTCTATTTCTAAACTACCATCCATCTCTGGATATAACCTAACTAGCATCATTTTGGTAGTTAGGTTATTTTCTAATAATATTGCAGGTATTCCTTCAAATGGATATCCTCTAAGTACTACATAATCACCAATTGCTACTCTTGTTATATCGTCAGCCGAAAATATCTTGTTTGCTTTAGACATCTTTCGGTATTTTTTCACTTCCTCTTTGGTTATTGTAGCCACTACAGAATAATCATCAAAGTCTTCAGCATTGTCAACTCTTAGCCTTTTCCTTTTTGGCCTATAATCTAGGGATTTTAAGAATGACAGTATACCTGGGATATCTCTCTTTAGTTTGTTCAAATAATATCTATCGAAGGCTTTTTCTGGCTTCATTCGTAAGAATCCATAGTTGAATAATAATGGAACATCATCGTACTCATTATTACCTTTACGTGATTTCTTTAATACGCTTATAGTAGGGATAATTGCCTTCACATTTTTATACCCCCTACTTTTTAAGTCAGAGTTAATCCTTTTATAGAACTTCCTATCAAGCCTGAATATACAGTATACATAGGAGGTCTTCATATTACTTAATCAATTTACGTACATACTTATGTAAATCTCCATAATTTATCAATCTTTGAACTTCCTTGAACATGTAAACAAAAACATGTATCTTTGGAGTGCTCACTTCCATTCTGGAAATTTCTGGTGATTGATTCTTCAAAAAATTATCCACTTCTTCATTTACCATAAAGAAAGCTTCATCTTTGGGCATAGAATTATACCTCATTATTAATACAGGTATTTTCTTAGCCCTTTCTGCATCTCTGTTAGCTTGATTCCAAAAACTGTCTATTTTACAACTCTTCATACCAAGTAACAGATGCTCAAATTTTATATCATGATAACTCTTACACTCTATAGATAGAGAAAATCTTTTTGCATGTTTTGGATCAGAACATACTACATCTGAAGATATGTTATCGGCTTTTTTCCACCTTAATCCACCACTAGCAGGTGTTCTAGAAAACTCATATCCTGACCAATTTTGAAATGCCTTGCAAACAGATCTTTCAAATCGATTTCCCTTGCTTTTACTGTTCTTTCTCATGATTCTATACCTTTATGACCAATAGTCATTATTGGTATTGTGAAAGGCCCATTTCTCTGGTAACGGTAAGCACCCTGGCATTAGGTATCGGCAGTGATTCTTGATGAGATATTAAGTATAAGGTTTTATCCCTATATACTTTCCTTATAAGTCCTATCACTAGATCAATATATTCTGAACTAAGGTTTTCAAACACCTCATCCAAGAATGCTATATTTATACCCTTAGCTTTAGTCATCACTTCATTCATGGCAAAAGCCATAGCTAAGTTGACCAATTGTCGCTGGCCTCCAGATAACTCTTCATAGGATACTTCTATACCATCCATTATGATTTGGGTATTGAAGTCTTTCTTCACACCTTGTATATCCACATAGAACAGTATACTGAATCCCAATACTTCAGAATATGAATCAAGAGTCTCATTCAATATATCTAATGAGCTCTCAAATAAGAATGCCTTTATTCCTCTGTTACCGAGTGGATCATCCATCACCCATTTGTAATTATCTACCACTACCT
>CALEBD010000210.1 GCA_937944945.1 uncultured Clostridium sp.
TAATTTTTTTCAAGTTTTTCAACTTATATATACTCAAGATATAAATTATATATCATCTTCATCTAATAACGCTATATTTTCTTTATTTAAAATGGCAGCTGTTACTCCCATTCCTTTTATTTTATTTCCACAAAAAGTACCGTCATATATCTTTTTATATCCGCAAGAAGGGCTTCCTGCTTTTAATATTGCCTTTTTAGCATTGCACTCTTTTGCTATTTTTAAAGTTTCCTCTGCACCTTTTATAAAGTTTGATGTTACATCAATGCCTTTATTTGATAAAACTTTTACAGAACCGTCTAATACATCATGTCCATCTTTTTTTCCAGTTGTTATAATCTCAGACGGATCCCTTGGTGTTGATAATCCACCAAGTTGTTCTGGACATACTAAGATATATTCTTTATTTTCTAAGTACTTAATCACATTTTCTGATTTATTATTTCCACCGCTATATTTGCAGTTTTCTCCTAATAAGCAAGCTGATACTATTATCATAATTTTCACCTTTATTAACTATAAAGTTAATCTTTTAGATTTTTATATTATCTTAAAGTTACTATTGTAACTCCTGCTCCACCTTCTCCATATTCTCCTGGACGTTTTGATTTAACGTGTTTGTTTCTTTTTAATACGTCTTGTAGACCTTTTTTAAGAACTCCAGTACCTATACCGTGGATTATTGTCACTGTTTCAAGTCCAGCAACACAGGCATCATCAAGATATTTTTCAACTTCCATTATCGCTTCTTCTAAGTTCATTCCTCTTAAATCAACTTCGCCTTTTACTTTTCCTGATTTTTCGCTAATTATCTTACGAGTTGTTTTAGTAACTGTTGATTTTTTGTCTTTTTGTACTTTTTGTAATGATTTAAATGGTAGAGTCATTTTCATTATACCAATTTGTACGACAGCTTCTTTTTTCTTTTTGTCTACAGAAACTACACTTCCATCTTGGTTTAATGTGACTACTTTTACATCATCACCTGGTTTCAAATCTTTTATTTCTTTAGAAGATACTTTTGGCACTATCATACTTTTTACTGAAGGTTGAAGGTTACCCATTGAGTCAGATAATTCTTTTCTAAGTGCATCAATTTTTTGTTGTTTTTGTTTTGATGCCATTTCTGTTTCTAATTTTCTAAGCTCTTTTAAGATATTTTCTGATTGTTCTTTAGCTTGTCTAGTTATGCTAAATGCTTCAGATTTAGCTTTGCTAATTATCTTTTCTCTTTGAGACATAACTCTTTCAAGCCTATCTTCGTATTCTGCCTTAATTTCTTCTATTTCTCTTTTTAATTTTTCTGCTTCTAATTTATCTTCTTCTGCTTTTAATCTATTTTTCTCTACGTTTTGTAGTACATCTTCTAATTCTATATTATCAGTGTTTATAAATTCTTTAGCTCTATTTATTATGTATTCACTTAAACCTAATTTTTTTGAAATTTCAAAGGCATTAGATTTCCCTGGAACACCGATTAATAGTCTATAAGTTGGGCTTAATGTGTCTACATCAAACTCAACAGCTGCATTTTCTACACCTTTTTTAGTAAGGGCATAGTTTTTAAGTTCGCTGTAGTGAGTTGTTGCTATACATTTAGCTCCAGCCATATTTACATCTTCTAGTATAGCTATTGCAAGAGCTGCCCCTTCAACTGGGTCTGTCCCGGCACCAAGTTCATCAAATATTACTAAAGAATCACTTGTTACTTCTTTTAAGATAGAAACAGTATTTGTCATATGTGATGAGAATGTAGATAAACTTTGTTCGATACTTTGCTCATCACCTATATCAGCAAATATATTGTCATATACACACATACTAGTTCCAAAATCAGCCGGTATATGAAGACCACTTTGTGTCATAAGTGCAAATAAACCTACTGTTTTTATTGTTACGGTTTTACCACCTGTATTTGGTCCTGTTATAACTAATGTGTCAAAGTCTTTACCAAGATAAACAGTATTTGGAACGACGTCTCTCTTATCTATCATTGGATGTCTACCATTTTTAATGTAGAAATATTTTTCTTCGTTTAGAACTGGTTCTATCGCTCTCATCTCTACAGATAATTTACCTTTTGCAAATGCAAAATCTAATTTACCTAAAATCTCTTGATTTGAGATTAATTCTGAAGAAATTTCACCTATCATTGCTGATAATTCAGCTAGTATTCTTTCTATTTCTTCTTGTTCATCAAGTTTTAATTTTCTAAGTTCGTTGTTCATCTCAACTATACTCATAGGTTCTATAAATAATGTAGCCCCTGATGATGATTGGTCATGTACTATACCTGAAACTACTGATCTATATTCAGCTTTTACTGGTATAACAAATCTATCACCTCTCATAGATATTATGTTATCTTGTAGGTATTTTTGATATGTAGTCGAACTTATTATAGAATTTAATTTCGATCTGATAGATTGATTCTTTTGAACAATCCTTCTTCTTATTGTTCTAAGTGTTGTCGATGCATTATCAGAAATCTCAGACTCTCCTACTATAGAAGTGTATATTCTATCTTCTATGTCTCTATATGTATATAGAGAGTTTGTAAGAGCTTGGATTATTGGATAATTGAAATCTTCTTCTTCTGAACCTTCTAAATTTCTTTTTAGGCTACGTGCTACTCTTAGGCAGTCTGCTATCTTAAGAAGTGACCCTGGGTCTAATGTAGCCCCTACATGAGCTCTTTTTGCCTTGTCTTCTATATCATGTATTCCATCCATACTTACTAAACCTCTTTTAATAAGTATAGCTTGTGCTTCACTTGTTTCAAGTAATGTGTTTTTTACTTCATCAAAGTCATTACTCGGTTTTAAATTCTCTATGTGTTTAAGCCCTAAAGAAGATGACGCCTTTGTTTTTAACTTATCTATTATTTTATTAAACTCTAAAACTCTAAGCGATTTTTCGTTCATTCTTCCTCCTAATTATTGTGGCGTTTGCCACAATATTTTTATTATTAGTATTATTGATAAAAACCCCAAATTTATACTTATATGAGACTTTTATTTAACTTAGATTAAGTATAAATAAGAAAATCTTTAATTCTTTATAAAGCCACCTTCTATTATACCTAATCCAAGTTTATTATGGATAAAATTTTTATATTTATTTTAATCTATTTTATTTTTCTTTATGCAATTTCATTTGCCATCATATAAAGTTGATGATAAACTCCCTTTTTATCCAATAATTCTTTATGACTTCCTTGTTCTACTATTCCATTTTCATTTAAAACAAGTATTCTATCGGCATTTTGTATAGTTGTTAATCTATGTGCTATTGTAAGTGTTGTTCTTCCTTTTGCAAGTCTCTCAAGTGATTTAGAAACTAAGTATTCACTTTCATTATCTAGGGCTGATGTAGCTTCATCTAAAATTAATATTTTAGGATTTTTTAAGAATACTCTAGCTATACTTATTCTTTGTTTTTGACCGCCAGATAATTTTACTCCTCTTTCTCCAACATAAGTATCATATCCATATTTTAATTCTGAGATAAATTCGTGTGCGCCTGCAAGTTTTGCTGCTTCAATTATTTGTTCCCTAGTTGCATTAGGGTCTCCATAAGCTATATTTTCATAAACAGTTCCAGCAAATAGATATACATCTTGCTGAACTATACCTATATTTTTTCTTAAACTTTTTAATGTAACTTTCTTTATATCATTATTGTCTAAATAAATGCTTCCTTGTGTAGTATCATAAAAACGTGGGATTAAGTTACATATGGTAGTTTTTCCTCCGCCTGATGGACCTACTAATGCCACTTTCTCACCTTCTTTAATAGATAAATTTATATTTGATAATACTTCTTTATCTTTATCATTATATCCAAATGATACATTCTTAAATTCTATACTTCCTTTTACATTATTCAGTTCTTTTGCATCTTCATCGTCAAATATATCTATGTCTGAATCCATTATTTCTATAAAACGCTCAATTCCAGTCATACCCTTTTGGAACTGTTCTGTAAATTCTACAATTCTCTTAACTGTTGCTAGTAAAGTTGTTACATATAATGTGAATACAAATAAGTCCGCTGGTTGGATAAGACCTTTCATCATAAATATTCCACCGGCAATTAATAAAACTAAATACATTATTCCGTCGAATATACAAGTTATAATTTTAAATCCAGCCATATATTTATATGTTTCTTTTTTAGTTCCCAAGAATTTTCTGTTATCTTGTGTGAATTTTTCTGCTTCTATATCTTCATTTGCGAATGCTTTTACAACTCTAACACCTAATAAACTATCTTCTAATCTTGAGTTTAATTCTCCAATTTGAACTCTTTGTTTTTTAAATGCTCTCTTCATTTTTCTATTTTGATCCATACTGAATATAACCATTAAAGGTATGAAGATAAATATTATCGTTGTTAAAGCTAAATTTATTCTAGATAAAAGTATAAATGAAATAACTATCTTTACACCTGCTATGAAAAATTCCTCTGGACAGTGATGTGCAAACTCAGTAACATCAAATAAGTCATTAGTTATTCTAGACATTATTTGACCTACTTTTGTATTATTGAAATATGAATCTGATAATTTTTGAATATGGTCAAATGCATCTTTTCTCATATCTGTCTCAATTCTAGCTCCCATTATATGCCCGATTCTAGTCATATAGTAATTTGCTATTGCATCTATTATTCTAAGTACTAAATAAACTCCTGCTAAACTGGCTATTAATTGTACCGTAATTGATGACAAGTCCTCAGTCCCTTTATTTGCAAGAAACCTTAATATCATAGGTAATATCAAATCACAGCCTGTAGTTAAAAATGCACAAAATAAGTCCAACAATAGCACATTTTTATAAGGCTTAAAATAAGGAATAAATCGTCCTATCAAATCCTTAGTTTTGTATTTTTTATTTTCCATTAAACAACCTCCCAATATATTTAAAATATTTTTACATACTAAAACACATCTGCCTAACTAACAGATGTTTATATATTATGATACATTT
>CALEBD010000211.1 GCA_937944945.1 uncultured Clostridium sp.
ATATACTTTGGTCGTATAATTTATGGTCTGTAAATATTCCAGCTGGTTTTATATTACCTTTGTATAATTTTAATTTTACAGAACCTGTAACATTTTCTTGTGTTTCATCCATAAAAGCATTTATTGCTTTACAAGTTTTTGAATACCATTTTCCATTGTATATTAAATCAGCAAATTCAAGTGATAATCTTTGTTTTAAGTGAAGAGTATCTTTGTCTAATGTAGCACTTTCTAAGTAGTTATGTGCTGCATAGAATATTTCTCCTCCTGGAGTTTCATATATTCCTCTTGATTTCATACCAACTAATCTATTTTCTAATATATCTACTATACCTATACCGTGTTTAGCCCCTAATTTGTCTACTGCTTCAACAAGCTCTACTGGTGATAAATTTTCCCCATTTAAAGATACTGGTATACCTTTTTCAAATCCTATTTCTATATATTCAGCTTCATATGCTGCATCTTCTGGAGAGCAAGTTTTTTTGTATATATCTTTATTGTGTTCATTTTCAAGATATTCTATATCCCCACCTTCTGTAGAAACATGCCATAAGTTGTCGTCTACTGAATATATTTTTTTCTTAGTTGCAACAACTGGAATGTTGTGTGCATTTGCATAATCTATTGCATCTTCTCTAGATTTTATATCCCATATTCTCCAAGGTGCTATAACTTTTATAGATGGATCAAGAGCAGCTATAGTCCCTTCAAATCTAACTTGGTCGTTTCCTTTTCCTGTACAACCATGGCATATATATTTTGCGCCTTCATTTTGTGCTATTTCAACTAATTTTTTAGCTATTATAGGTCTAGCAAGTGCTGTTCCTAAAGGATATCTATTTTCATATAATGTTTCAGCTTTTATAGCTTGATATATAGTAGTAGTTATAAATTCTTCTCTTAAATCCTCCACATAAGCTTTTATAGCTCCACTTGCTTTTGCTTTTTCTTCGATTTGGCTCATATCGTCATTTTGACCTACATTTGCACAAACTGCTATAACATCTAAGTCATAGTTTTCCTTTAACCATGGAATTATTACTGAAGTATCTAGTCCTCCTGAATATGCTAATACAACTTTTTCTTTCATTTTTTATCCCCCTCAAACTTATATAATTTTTTATTATTTTCTTTATTTTCTGAATTAGATAGCTTAAAGCATCTCTGTACTTTTTAAAGCCATATAACTTTTTTTGTGTATTAAAAAAGCCCCTTAGTAATCATTACTAAGAGGCGACATTGCGCGGTACCACTCTTATTAACAAATTTATCTTAGTAAAATAAAGGAATTTAAAAAACGCCTCTTGAAAACTCAAGAGACGAAATATTTCCGCGTTACCACTCTAATTAATAAGATAAACTTATTCACTCTTCCTTTTAAGGCAAGGCATTCCTATTATCCTACTTAGGTTCAGATAATCTCCTCCAAAGCTCTTTTCATTTATCTCACAATTGCTAAGCTTCCACCATCCTCAGCTCTCTATAAATTTAAAATAAACTACTTTCTTTTTCAACGGATTTATATTTTAAATTGTTAATAAATGGTTACTTGTTATTTATGAGTTAATAATAAACCATTTGGTTAAAATTGTCAACTGCATTTTGTATATTTTATTTTAGTATTTAACTCTATATAAGAATAACCCTTTTGCTGGAGCTGTCTCTGGCGATTTTGATCTGTCTTTTAATTCTAATAGTTCTTTTACTTCATCAGCAGTAATCTTTCCTTGTCCTGCATCTATAAGCGTACCTGCTATTATCCTAACCATATTGTATAAAAATCCATTACCTTCTACATATATTTCTAATATATCGTCTTTTTCATTTATAGTAATTGAGTAGATTTCTCTAACATGGCTTTTCTTTTTAGATCTAGATGAGCAGAAACTTGTAAAGTCATGTTCACCTATTAATACTTTAGAAACTTCTCTCATAGCCTCTACATCAAGTTTTTTACTTACATGACAAGTGTATTTTCTGTTAAATGGATTTGGATATTCTCTATTGTCGATTTTATATAAATAAACTTTATTATTTATTTTAT
>CALEBD010000212.1 GCA_937944945.1 uncultured Clostridium sp.
TAACTACTGTAGACTTATCAACAGCCACAAAAGTTCAGAACTTACAATATCAATTTACAAATGATGCTATTAAGCATAAAATAGAATTAACAAAAACTGACTCAGTGACTTATGCTTATGTTGAAGGTGCAGAATATAGTTTATATGCAAATGGAAGTCCTTACCCGACAGCCACAGCTGTTACAAATGCAAGTGGTGAACTAGTTTTTGACAACGTAACACCTGGTAGTTATATAGTTAAAGAAACTAAAGCACCACCAAATTATGAGTTAAGTGCTGAGGAATTTCCTGTAGTAGTTGAGAAAAGCACAGAGTCAAAGACTTATAAAATCAGTGCTAAAGATACCCCAATTAAACATAAAATTCAAGTAATAAAGAAAGATAAAGAAACAGGTGCTCTATTAGCAGGAGCAAAATTGGGATTGTATAAGAATGGTGGTTTAAAACAAGAGAAAACAACAAATAGTCAAGGTGTTGTTGAATTTACAGATATAAATGCAGGTAGTTATGAAATAAAAGAAATGACTGCTCCAGTAAATTATCTGTTAAGCAACGAAGTAATTAATGTGGATATAGTAGATAAAACTTCAGCTGAAACATTAAGTTTCGATTTCTTGGATGAACCAATAAAACATAAAATCAATGTTATTAAATCTGACGGAGATAGTAATAAATTATTAGAAGGTGTTGTATTTGGTTTATTTGAGGGAGATAAAGAAATTGCTAGAGCAACAACAAATGCTCAAGGTGTTGCTACTTTCACTAATGTAAAAACAGGTAATTACATTATTAAAGAATTGGAAACAATTCCAGACTATTCTTTGAGTGACGAAACAATAACTGTTAACATTGGAGATAGAACTAAATCTGAAACATTCCAATTTAAATTTAAAAATTATCGTTTAAAACATAAAATTGTTGTAACAAAAATAGATTCCGAAACCAAACAACCAGTTGCAGGAGCCACATTAGCAATCTATAATGGAAGTCAATTATTATCAAAAAGTTTAACTGACGATAATGGTATAGTTACTTTTGGTAATTTAGGTAGTGGAACATATACTATAAAAGAAGTAGATGCTCCACCAAATTATAATCTGTCTGATAAGACAATTACAGTTACTATAGGTGAGGAATCCACCAGTCAAACAATACAAAAGACATTTGAAAATACACCTATAAAACATAAAGTTACTGTATTAAAGACTGATGCAGAATCTAATAAAGTTTTACAAGGTGTTGTATTTGGATTATTCCAAAACAATAATGAGATAGCTAGAGCAACAACTGATAGTAAAGGTATTGCTACATTTGATAATATCAAAAAGGGTAATTATGTAATAAAAGAGCTAGAAACTATTGATGATTATACTCTAAGTGATAGAGAAATAAATGTTGATATTGACGACCAAACTTCAGCTAAAACATTTGAGTATACATTTACTAATGCCCCATTAAAGCATAAAATTGTTGTAACTAAGATTGACTCTGAAACGAAACAACCTTTACAAGGTGCTTTATTAGCATTATATAAAGGTGATAGTTTAATTAGTAAAGCAAGGAGTAATGCACAAGGTATTGTTGAATTTACTGACTTAAGGGACGGTGTATACACAATCAAAGAGGTTGAAGCACCTATAAACTTTAAGTTATCTAAAGCTACTGTTGAAGTAAATATAGCTAATCAAACTTCAAGCAACACGTTCACTGCTACTTTTGAAAACGAGCCTATCTTAAATAAGATAACTGTTACAAAATTAGATGGTGATACGGGAGCCAAACTTCAAGGTGCTGAGTTTGCTTTATTAAAAGACGGAAATGAAGTAGCAAGAGCAGTGACAGACGCTAAAGGTATAGCTACATTCAGTAATTTAAGAGCAGGTAACTATCAAATAAAAGAAACTAAAGCTCCAGTAAATTATACTTTAAATGATAAGATTGTCGATATAACAATCAATGATAGTGATAAAGAGCAAACTGTTAATTATGACTTTAATGACGAATCTGTTAAGCATGAAATAGTCTTAACTAAGACAGATAAAGAAAATAATAAGACTTTAAAAGATGCTGTTTATGGACTTTATTTATATGGTAACATAGTTAAGAAAGGTACTACTGACGAAAATGGTAAAATTGTTTTCTCTGATTTAAAAACAGGTAATTACATCATTAAAGAAATAACACCACCAGTAAATTATTATTTATCAGACGAAGAAATTAGTGTAAATATGGGTAACCAAACTTCGAGTCAAACATTCACAGTTGAAGCAAAAGATGTTCCTATTAAACACAAAGTTCAAGTAAACAAAGTGGATGCAGTTTCTAGAGAACCAGTTGCAGGTGCAGTATTTGCTATATATCAAAATGATACTGAGATAGCTAGAGCAACTTCTAATGATAAAGGTATTGCTTTATTTGAGAATTTAAGACCTGGAAATTATACTATAAAAGAAGTTGAAGTGCCACCAAATTATCACTTAAATAAAGAGGTTATAAATGTTGAAATAACAGATGCTACAAAAGCTAAGACCTATGTATTTGAGTTTGAAAATGAGCAAATACAACATAAGATTATAGTAACTAAGACTGATAGAGAAACAGGAGAACCTCTATCTGATACTGTATTTGGTGTTTATCAAAATGACAAATTAATCAGAAAAGGTAAGACTAATGAAAATGGTGAAGTAACATTTACTGCAATGTTAAAGGGTGAGTATGAGATAAAAGAACTTATACCTCCAATAAATCATTTATTAGATTCTGAACCTCAAACATTACGTATAGTTAATCAGTCTGCAAGTCAAAAGTTCAAAGTTAGATTTGATAACGGTTATATACCAAATAATATAATCGTAGTTAAAAAGGATAGTGAGACTAAAGAACTTATAGCAGGTGCAGAGTTTGCTTTATATCAAGATGGTAAGGAGATAGCTAGAGCCACTTCTAACGAACAAGGTGAAGCTAAGTTCGAAAATCTTAGAAATGGTAAATATACAGTAAAAGAAATTAATCCTCCTATCAACTATTTCTTAAATGAACAAGAGATAGAGGTAAACATCAAAGACTCTACTGAATCACAAACACTTACTTATGATTTTGAGAATACTCCAGTAAAACACAAAATCATAGTAAACAAAGAAGATTCTGAGAATTCAAATAAATTAGAAGGTGCAAAGTTTGGATTATATCAAGGTGATGATAAAGTAGCTGAAGGTGTAACAAATGAGCAAGGTCAAGTAGTATTCGAAAATCTTAGAAAAGGTGAATATACTATAAAAGAACTTGAAGCACCTACAGGATTTAGATTGAATGAAGAAACTATTAATGTAACTATAGGTGATAATACTGAATCTCAAGTATTCGAAGAAACATTTAAGAATGAACCAATCAAGTTTACTTTAAATGTTTATAAACGAGAATACTTTGAAGATAAGCCTATAGAGGGTGTTAAATTCAGATTAGTTTCTGATGGAAAGATTGTGTATTTCCCATTAGAAATAAATGCTGATGAATCAGAAGAAACAGAAAATAGTACAGAAAATAAACAGTCTATAGCATTCTCTGATGTTATAGAGGATAAAAATGTATTAACTAGTTTAGATGATTCTGATGCACCTGAAGGAATGACCAGTGTATTCACAACTAATGCAGATGGTAGTATTGAGTTCCCAGTGAAATTACGTTATGGTAATTATGAACTTATTGAACTAGAAGCTAAAGAGGGTTATAAACCTCTAGAAGATACAATCAAATTTACAGTAGATGAAAACACTAAAATGGGTGATGACCTAGATAACTTAGTTTATACTTCTGTTGTAGAAAATCATATTGGTGAAGGTGAAATGGAATTAACTAAACAGGATGTTTCAACTGGAGAGTTACTTCCTAACGCTAAATTCAAGATTTATGCAGAAGATAAGGAAACAGTTGTAGCTAAAGGTATAACTGATGAAAACGGTATAGCTAAGTTTAAGTTAGAGATAGGTAAATATTATTATCAAGAGTATGAAGCTCCTGTTGGTTATGAGTTAGATGATAGTTTATTTGAATTTGAAATAAAAGCAAATAAAGAAATAGTAAAATGTCAAATGACTAATACACCTAATCCAAAACTTCCTAAAACAGGTGCAGTTGGTTCTATATTCCCTGTGGTAATAGTTTGTACTCTAATATCTTTAGCTTGTGCAGGTTACATTATTATTCGTAAGGGTAGTAAGAAGTAAAACTTATAAGGTGGATTTTTAAGTCCACCTTATTTTATACTAATAAATTGACTTAAGTATAAAAACATATTTTATACTTAATTGAATTTTATTAGTAGGAGGTGTATATTTTGATTAGCGAAAGAAAAAAATATAAGAAGCTCACAGACTATATCTATTCAAGATATACATTAAAACATGAGTTAAATTTTACAGTAAAGGCTTGTATATTAACCTTGTTTTTCTGTATATTTATGGTGACAGGATATATTTACTTATTCCTTAAAAATTATGGTTTCAGTATCAGAAACTTCTTAGACAGAGTACCTATAATTTTTATTGTCGCAGTAGCTGTATTTACAGCCGTATTATTATGTGCTTTAATTGGTAATTTATTGTACTTAAAATTTGGTTGTGATGCAGAAGAAGAAAGCATTTTATTTGACAATTATTTAAGAAATGAGTTCAAAATGTTGTATAGCAAAGGTAAAGTAGAGAAATATGAGATATTTAGATTTTATCTATTTGATTCCTTAGAACTATATGACCTAAATGCTGACGACTTTGAAGATGGTTTAGATAATGGTACATCGAAATCACAACCTAAAACAAATAAACAAACCAAAAATAAAAATTCAACTAAAAGTAATAATAAAGGGAATAATAGTAAGTCAAATTTAAGAGCAATGAATTCTAGAACAAATGTAAAAAATAGAGATAGGTCAAGAAGATAGCTTGTCCCATTATTAAATAAATTTAAAGTTAACAAACAGTCTTTTATATGCTTAAAAAGTTATAATAACGTGAAAGAGGATAAAGGGGAAGGGTACAAATATCTTACGAATGGAGGAGGAAGTATTTGTGTCTAAATTAAATAAATATGGATAAATTTATTTCGAACTGTAGTTTAATTGAAGTTTTATTAAAATATTAATACTTATCTATAATTGTAAACTTAGGAGGAATATATTATGTCTAAGGTAGTAGCAGTAGAAAAAGATGGAACAGAAATAGTAGGATATAGATTAGATGATGGTAGAGAGTTTAAGAAACAAGATTTAATAGATAGAATATTAACTAGAGAAATTTCAGTAGATAATATTCAAATAGTTGAATCTAGATATGGTGAACCTTATATCAGAAGTACATTTGATGGTGATTCTAAAAATAACTTCCAAAACCTACCAACATATGGAATGAGTTCAGGTTATGGGACTTCCAATAACCCTCACAACAGAACTGAAGGATATCCTCATCAAATCGTAGCTGTTAGAAAAGATGGTAGTGATATTCAAGAATTTAAGTTAGAAGATGGAACAGTATTATCACAAAAACAAGCAGTTGAAGCAGTTAGAAATAAACAAATAGGTGGCTATGTTATAGGTCACTCTAAGTATGGTGAAGAGTACCTAAGAAGTTACCCAGACTCAAGTGAAGGTAACAACTTACAAAACCTTCCAGAGTTTTAAAAGCTTATGAATAGTTAGATAGATTTTCTATCTAACTATTTTTATTAGGAGGGAATTTATGAAACGTGCGTTATATATGGTCTTAATCGTAATTGTATGCATAACAGGATTCTTTGTGGGTAAGAAAGTTTACACTATGGAAAATCCAGTTATTGATAATTCTGAGGAAATTAGTGAAGAAGGTACAAGTATAGGTACCTTCTTTTCTGATGCACTAAGTTCATTACAAGCCGCAAAGAAAGAAGATTTAAAAGCTAAGTACGAACAAGCTAGAGCAGTTTCAAATGAAACTAAAGGGTGGATATGGATAGAAAATACTAGAATAGACTATCCTATTATGTTAGGTCAAAATAACTATTATCTAAATAGAAGTTATGATGGAAAATCATCTTCTTCAGGTTCTATATTTTTAGATGAAGCTCAACCGGGGTTTGGTAATGTAAATGTCATTCATGGACATAATATGTTAAATGGAAAGATGTTTACTGACTTACATAAATTTTATAGAGCAGAAACTAAAGACCAAATGAAGTATGTTTATATTTATGATGGTGAATCTGATATAGAAAGAAAGTTTGAAGTTTTTAGTGTTATGAGAGTTTCTGCTTCTTATAGTCTAAAGATGAATATAGGGAATATAGCAGATACTAAAGTATATGCACAAGAACTTAAAAATCAATCAGCGTACAAGTATAATTTTACATT
>CALEBD010000213.1 GCA_937944945.1 uncultured Clostridium sp.
CCAGTACACAGCACGTGCTTCTTACTGCTTAGAGAAAGCATTCGGCGCAGTTGTTGGTAAAGCATTTGGTATCACTGTAGGAGCTCCTTCAGGTATTGGTATCGTATTAGCCGATACAGCTTCTAAGACAGCTACAATCGATCCTATTTCTATCGCTACACCTGGTAATGGTGGAACATCCTTCTCTAACGAGGTTAACTTCTTCTTCACAGGAGATTCAGGAGCAGTTAGACAAGCGATAATAGCTGCAAGAGAAGTAGGTTTAAAAGTTCTTAAAACTTTAGATGGAACAGAACCAACATCAACTACAGTTCCATATATATAAATAGATATTAAGGATTGAGTTTAAATAGAATAACGATTAAAGAAGGAGAGTGAACGTTTTGAGATCTAAACGTTTTGAAGTATTAGAAAATAGACCAGTTAACCAAGACGGTTTCGTAAAAGAATGGCCAGAAGTTGGTTTAATAGCTATGGAAGGACCAAATGACCCAACTCCAAGTATAAAATTAGAAAACGGTTTAGTTGTAGAGTTAGATGGAAAAACAAGAAAAGACTTCGACATGCTAGATTACTTTATAGCAGACCACGGTATTAATCTAGAAAAAACTGAAGAAGTTATGGCTATGGATTCTCTAAAATTAGCTAGGATGTTGGTAGATATAAATGTTACAAGAGCTGACATAGTAGGTTTGACAACTGCTATGACTCCAGCAAAAATAACAGAAGTTGTATCTCAATTAAATGTATTAGAGATGATGATGGCTCTTACAAAAATGAGAGCTAGACAAAGACCATCAAATCAATGCCACGTTACAAATGTAAAAGACAATCCAATCCAAATAGCTGCAGATGCTGCCGAAGCTGCACTTAGAGGATTTGATGAACAAGAAACAACAGTTGGTATAGTTAGATATGCACCATTTAATGCACTTGCAATAATGATAGGTGCACAAGTTGGTAGACCAGGTATACTTACTCAATGCGCAGTTGAAGAAGCGACTGAACTTGAATTAGGTATGAAAGGTTTTACTGCATATGCTGAAACAGTTTCAGTATATGGAACAGAACCAGTTTTCATGGATGGTGATGATACTCCATGGTCTAAAGGTTTCTTAGCATCTTCTTATGCATCAAGAGGATTAAAAATGAGATTTACATCTGGTACAGGTTCAGAAGTACAAATGGGATATGCTGAAGGTAAATCAATGCTTTACTTAGAATCTAGATGCTTATATGTAACTAAAGGTTGCGGTGTTCAAGGTATCCAAAATGGTTCAGTAAGTTGTATAGGTGTGCCTGCTGGTGTTCCAAGTGGTATAAGAGCCGTATTAGCAGAAAACTTAATAGCTGCAATGCTTGACTTAGAGTGTGCATCTAGTAATGACCAAACATTCACTCACTCTGATTTAAGAAGAGTTGCTCGTTCATTAATGCAAATGGTACCAGGAACTGACTTTATATGTTCAGGATATAGTGCTACTCCAAACTATGATAATATGTTCGCTGGTTCTAACTGGGATGCAGAAGATTATGATGACTGGAATATAATCCAAAGAGATTTAAAAATAGATGGTGGTCTAAGACCGGTTAAAGAAGAAGATGTAGTAAGAGTTAGAAATAAAGCTGCTAGAGCTATACAAGGATTATTTAAAGAATTAGGATTAACAGAAATAACTGATGAAGAAGTAGAAGCAGCTACTTATGCACATGGTAGTAAAGATATGCCAGATAGAAATGTAGTTGAAGATTTAAAAGCTGCAGAAGATATGATGGCGAGAGGTACTACAGGAATAGATATAATAAAAGCTTTATATAAAGCAGGATTTGAAGATGTTGCAGATAGCGTATTCAAATTGAGTAAACAAAAAGTTGCTGGGGATTACTTACACACAGCAGCAATACTTGATAAAGACTTCAAAGTTCAAAGTGCTGTAAACTGCCCTAATACATACGCTGGACCAAAAACAGGATATCAAGTTGAAGGTGAAAGATGGGAAGAAATCAAAAACATCAACAACGCGAAGAGTCCAGAGGATTATTAAAAGAGAGGTGATAGATTATGGCAATAGATGAAAAAGTTTTAAGAAGTGTAATAGAAGAGGTTATAAAAGAAATAGCACAAGAAGGGATAACACAAGAAGCTGCTCCTGCTAAAGAAGAAGTTAAAGCAGAAGCTCCAGCACCAGTAGCTAGCCCAGTGCCAGAAGAAGAAGTAAGTAAATTAGTTATAACTGAAGTTGGGGACTTTGTTCCAGACCACAGACCAGACGAAGTTGTTATTGGGTTAGCTCCAGCATTTGGCGTACATCAAACTAAAACTATAATAGGAATAGATCACGCCAAAGTATTAAAAGAAATAATAGCAGGTATAGAAGAAGAAGGTCTAAATTATAGATTTGTAAAAGTATACAGAACTTCAGACGTTTCTTTTATAGCTCATGATGCAGCTGAAATGAGTGGTTCAGGAATAGGAATAGGAATACAATCTAAAGGGACTACAGTAATACATCAAAAAGATTTACCACCACTTAGTAACGTAGAATTATTCTCTCAAGCTCCATTAATAGATTTACCAACATATAGAGCTATAGGTAAAAATGCAGCTAAATATGCTAAAAGCGAATCACCAACACCAGTTCCAGTAAGAAATGACCAAATGGCTAGACCAAAATATCAAGCAATAGCAGCATTATTACATATAAAAGAAACTCAATATGCAGATAGAAATAAAAAACCTCAAGAATTAAAAGTTGAGTTTAAATAATAGGGAGGTTCAAAATGAGTCAAAATGATGTATTAATAAAACAAATTGTTGAAGAAGTATTAAAAAATTTAGGACAAACTCAAGCACCACAAGCTCAGTGCACTCCTAAGAAAGAATGTTGTAAAGTTACAGCAGAAAACTACCCATTAGGTGAAAAAATGAGCGAAAAAATAAAAGCTCAATCAGGTATGGCATTAGACGATTTAACTTTAGATAAAGTTATAAACGGTGAAATAAAATCTGAAGATATAAGAATAGCTCCAGAAACTCTAGAAATGCAAGCTCAAGTTGCAGAATCTGTAGGAAGAGATGCCTTTGCATCAAATCTTAGAAGAGCAGCTGAACTTATTGCAGTTCCAGATAAAAGAATACTTGAAATATATAATGCTCTAAGACCTTATAGATCTACAAAAGATGAATTATATGAAATAGCTGATGAATTAGAAAATAAATATAATTGTAAAGTTAATGCAGCATTTGTCAGAGAAGCAGCAGATGTATATGCATTAAGAGGAAGATTAAGAGCTGAGTAATTAATGTTTATGGAGGTATGCTATGGAAATAG
>CALEBD010000214.1 GCA_937944945.1 uncultured Clostridium sp.
CTTGAACCATAAGTAAGGTAGTACTGACCTTTTATTTGAGAACCGATGGTTGGTTTTCTACCGAATTGACCATCACTGAATACCAAATACGGTTGGAGTGTACTATCCAATTCTACCTTATACACCCTATCACCAGGACCAGAATAGGCAAAGGTATCCACCAAGGTCCAAGCTTCACCGTCAATGGTAAGTACCATTGATCCCTCTACATACTTCCTATCAGCTGGCAGATCACCCAAGGTTATGATTATATCATGAGAAGTATAAGTTCCCAATTCTACCTCAGCTACAGCCTCCTTCTGTGCAACAGGAACTTTATAAGTATATGTTCCCTTTTCAATGGTTACATTTCTAGTAGTTATCCAAGGTTTACCATCTTTAGAATTAAATACTGTATTCTGAGGTACATTGATATCTACTGGGAAGGATGTTCCATCCTGCATGTATACGGTAATATCTACAGAAGATGGTATAGCAGATTTTATATGGTAGTCTACCAGCTTGGCATGTTTATATAAAGATGAATACCTTCTACAAGTTGGTAAGAAAGCTTCTCTTGCCATACCATCTATATAGTAGTGTATAACTTCTGCAATACCTGCAAATATGGATAAAGTGAGTATAAATATATTACCTTCACTCATATCAGTAATCTCTGGAACCCTTTCATTCAGAGATTGAATTAATTTGGCTTTTATGTCATTATATGACCTCTGAAAAGGGGTGAGCCATGGATTGCTAGTAGACATCTGTGGTTAAGTTGTTTAAGTTATATTGGAAGTTAAACTCTTCTACTTTCTGTGAGTTCTGTACTTTGAAATATATCAGGAGTCGTATTGACTCTTTTGTGGGTTTAAGAGCAAATACTTTTAAGGCTTTGATTCTTGGTTCCCAAGCAGCTATACCATCTTTTACAAAATTCTTAATCATCAGATTAAGTGCACTTGTATTTGGCTCTTCTAAACATTCCCAAGTCCTAGAGCCAAAGTCCTCTTGCCTAAATCTTTGACCAATTTGATATATAAGTATTGCTGTTAAGTTTTGCTTTATTAAAGCTATATCACCATTTAGAACATACCATCCTATTTTAGGCACTCTTTTTATTTCTGTTTCTTCGGTTGTATATACCATACCAGGCACTGATTCATTAGTATATGATACTTTACAACTTATCATATTCACTGACTTAGTACCAGTAAGCACATCACCCTCATTTTCTGGTAAGAATAGTAAAACTGTTTGGTTTTTCTCTAATTTTACACAGATCACTCCTTTATTAGAATTCAATGGTATATCCCATATATAAGTATATTCACTCATTCTATATACTCTCATAGACATATGAGTGAATGTAGTTTGAGGTTCTAATTCGAATTCTATTTTAATGTATTTACAGTCTTTGTTTACAAAGAATGTCCAGCAAGAACAAGCAGTGTTATTAGAACCACTTAATGTCTTTATTGATTCATACCACCATTTATTACCATCATTCTTGATACCACCCAGTTGTAATTGTAAAGAAGTTGGAATATTAGAATATGGTAAATAACCCTCTATAGCAGCTCCACCAATAGAATTACTTTTAAGAGATTTTCTATCCCCAACTACCACATCATCGGGATAGGTAGATTTTAGGAATTCTTGATCTAAAGTATCTACCTCATCTAAAAAATTACCATTAGCTATGATATTTGGATCAGTAGAATAATCCAAATCATGTGTAACTTTATGTCTGACTACAGTTTCTATATATTCTGGTTTACCATCACTACCTATTGATTGTTCTAACTTTATGGGAAAATAAGGCCCACTACCAATTGTGTTGAGTTGATTATAGTTTGCCATTAGTTAGGTTGTTTAATAGTTTCACTTTCTATATCTTCCACCTTAGTCTCGGTTAATTTACTACCAGACCAAGATGCAACAACAGTCTTTAGAGCAGCCCCACCATCCTGAGGAGTTGGTGTCCATGATGTGAAAGCTTGTTTAAGATTGTTTATATCCTGCTCTATTTTGTTTAGTCTCTCTACTGTTGAGGTAGATTCTGGAATACCAACTTCTCCACCCTGCATTATAATACTATTCGCATCGACGTTTATATTACCGTCTAGAGATTTAATAACTATATCTTGCTGAATTATTGCAGTTAATACTCCAGAATCACTTTCATCCAGTATAATTTTATTGCCTTTTGGGGTTATAAATCCCAGTACATTGGGCTTATTCAATTCTGTAGGCATCTCACCTATAGCCCAACCATGATATGACCATAAAGGGTGTCTTGGATCTCCATTCTCAAATTCTACGTATACTATAGAACCTTCTCTTGGTGATAACCATTTGAATCCGGATCCTGGTCCACCCTGTTGATGTTTAGGGTATGCCCAAACTTCTACTCCTCTCAATATACTTGGTAAGTATACACATACCTTATTCTGAGAGTCTGGGTCATAGTTAGTTATAACAATTCCCCGATATGTAGAATAGAACCTACCTATTGCCTCTATACCCCTTTGTTGAATTAGTTCATATAAATTCATTGCTCTTTTGGGCTTATATCCCTATCTACTCTAAAATCAGTTCTAGCATCAAATATCTCCCCTTTATGAGGATCTGTATCTTGACGTACAACTATTTGTGTACCAATCTTTGGTTTATCTCCAGTCCTATTATACTCCTCTTCCCATATAGATGCCCTATGCTTCCTAGCTTCTGCCTTAATTTTACTTGGTATCTTCCAAGCATCGGTAGTATAAGACTCTTTAGCTATATCATGAGATTTCTGGAATACTTCTTGCATATTAACAGAAGTAGATATCTTATTGATTATGGAGTTTCTTGACTTCTTTTCAAAAGTCACCTCAGTAAAATATCCCCCAGTATCAAAGCTATGTTCAACTTCTTTAGCATACCAATCACCAGAATATTTTTCACCAACATTCTTGATCTCAATAATCTGAGAAGACTCCATTGATGGGTTACCAACAAACTTAGCTTTGGATTTAATCTGGCTATTTACTGATTCTATTATGTCATTAGACATAAACTCTCCAAGGGTAGCAAACAATGGATCAGATACTACTCGTACACCTGGTACTTGTACTTCTAATTCCATTTCTATTAGTACCTTTGAACGATCTGAACCAGGGTAATCATAGGGATAATCTCCATACGGTCTTTCATCTGAAGATCCTTGAATGACTAAGTTTATCTCCTTGTTCTTTTTAAGAGCATTATAACCTTGTCTCCATCTATTTTGCCAATAAGCTTTACTATCCTTAGGAGCATATTGTAATGGATCTACTTGTATCAATACCTTCCTCTTTATGACAAAATAAGATACTTCATCGGGTGGAATAGGTAATTTAGGAGCATCTTCTTCATCTACCTTTATATCTTGTCTTACATTATTATTGAAGTCTAATAAAGCTTTCTCATATTCATCTAATTTCCTCAAATAAGTTCTCCATTCTGACTCTATCTGAGAATTGTATGCTTTAACCTCTTCTTCAGTTAGTGAGGGATTTGAGGCTATTTGCTGCTTAGCATCCTCTACTGAGTTGTATACAGTACGTGTAGTTTTAACCGTATTTAATTTACGACATACAGAAGATAATGTTTCAAGAGATCCCTTTATTTTAGACATCCTGGTTACATCTCTCTGTATCAATAGTGGAGTAGCTTTATTCCACCTTACATAAGCATCCGGCTTACATGGATCATCATTTGTAGGTACACATTGAACTAAATCAGTTTCTACCGTTTTAGTATCTGGATCCACACTTGAAGCTTTACCAGCCTCTATACTTTGAACATATTTG
>CALEBD010000215.1 GCA_937944945.1 uncultured Clostridium sp.
TTGTCTATGTTTATACCTGCTAATTTTGCAGATTTTTCGTTACTACCTGTTGCATAAACTTTACGTCCAAAAGTAGTTCTTTCTAATATAAACATAAATCCTATAAATATTAATATAAACATTATTACTGGGAATGGGATATTTAATATAAGCCCTTTTCCTACGAATTTTAATAAATAACTATCTCCTAAGTTAGAGATTGGTTTACCATCCATGAAGATCATTGTTAATCCTCTGAATACTGTCATTGTTATTAATGTTGCGATGAATGGTTGTAAACGACCTTTTGTTACAAACACACCACTTATTATACCGAATACTACACCTAATACTAATGCTACTATCATAGCTATTGCTACTGGTGTTCCATTAGCTATTAAACTAGCACATATTGCTGTTGTAAGAGCCAATACCGAACCAACTGATAAGTCGATTCCGCCAGTTAAAATAACACAAGTCATCCCGAAGGCAATCAGTCCGTTTATTGAAGATTGTCTAAGTAATGATAAGAAGTTCTTTACTGTTCTGAACTCTGGGCTTATGATACTTATCACCGCTACTAAAAGAATTAAGGCAATTACCGCACCTAAATCTTGTATACGATTCATTACTTTCTTATTTTCCATTTAGTTCTCCTCCTGTTGCTAAAGTCATGATACTTTCTTGGTTTGCTTCTTCTTTATTTAAAATTCCTCTTACTTCGCCTTCTCTTACTACCATAACTCTATCAGACATTCCTAAAACTTCTGGTAGTTCAGATGAGACCATAATTATCGCAACGCCTTTTGCCGCAAGTTCGTTAATTATGTTGTAAATTTCTTTTTTCGCTCCTATATCAACACCTCTTGTTGGCTCATCTAGGATTAAAACTTTTGGATTAGTGTAAATCCATTTTGCAAATATTACTTTTTGCTGATTCCCACCACTTAAATTATTACATTCGTGTTGCGGTCCAAAGCATCTTATTCTTAATTCTTCTATTCCTTTATTAACAAGTTCTTGTTCTTTTTTCTTATTTATAACTCCACCGTTAGAAATTCTTCCAAGGTTAGCTAAAGAAATATTTTTCATTATACTTTCTTCAAGCATTAAACCTTCTACTTTTCTATCTTCTGTTATAAATCCAATACCATTTTGTATTGCTTGTTGTGGATTTTTATTTTTTATTTCTTTTCCATCTAAGAATAGTTGTCCAGTTACATTTGGCATGTTACCGAATATAGCTTGCATTATTTCCGTTCTACCTGCACCCATAAGTCCTGATACACCTAAAACTTCTCCTGCACGAACTTCAAATGATACATTTTCAAATGCACCTGGGCAGTTTAAGTTTTTAACTTCAAATGCAACATCACCTATCTTAGAATTTCTAACTGGATATCTTTCTCCAATTTCTCTACCTATCATCATTTTAACTATGTCATTCATATCTATATCTGCAATTCTTTTTGTATCGATATAAGTACCATCTCTAAGAATTGTTATACGATCACATAATTCAAATATTTCTTCCATACGGTGAGATATGTAAACTATTGAAACACCTTTTTTTCTAAGGGAATTTACTACTTTGAATAATACTTCTGTTTCACTTTGAGTTAATGCTGCTGTTGGTTCGTCCATGATTAATACTTTTGCATCTACCATAAGAGCTTTTGCAATTTCTATCATTTGTTGTTGTCCTATAGATAATTCATCCATTCTTTGAGTTGGGTCTATATCAACTCCAAGCATATCTAGAATTTCTTGAACTCTTTTTCTCATTGCTTTTCTGTCGCATATTCCAAATACTTTTTTAATTTCTTTTCCTAAAAACATATTTTCTTCGACAGTTAAGTCAAATAATACATTTAACTCTTGATGAATAAATACTATCCCTGCTTTTTCAGCTTCTTGTGGGTTGTTATAACAAACTTCTTTCCCATCTACTATAACTTGTCCAGCATCTTTAGTGTAAACACCTGTTAGAATCTTCATTAAAGTCGATTTTCCTGCTCCATTCTCTCCCATAAGAGCATGAACTTCACCATCATCTAATAAGAAACCAGCATTTTTTAAAACTGCATTTCCTCCAAACGACTTATCGATTCCACGCATTTCAATTTGCATATCTCTACCTCCTTGTTTTTGTTAGAAAATACATCCCGACTGTAAAATTATATTTGCATATGGAGTTGTTTCTCCAGTACGTATTACAGCTTTGCATTCTCTTGTCATTTGCTTTAATCCAACATGCGAAACATATTCTACTTCTACATCTTGTCCTTTGAAGTATTCTGTTATTTCTGCTAATACTTGTGGATTATGTTCTTTTATTTCTTCTGCTAAAACTATTTTTTCTATTTTCATATCGTTGCCAACTTCTTTTAAAACGTCCATGAAAGTTGGTACTCCGAATTTTACTGCTAAATCAATTCTTTCTGTTTCATCTGGGATTGGAAGACCGCAATCACCTATACATATACAATCTGTATGTCCCATATATGAAAGTACTCTTGATATATCACTATTTAATATTCCATGTCTTTTCATTGATACTTTTCTCCTTACTTTTGCTTTTTACTGTAACTCTTTTTCTACTTCGCTTACTGTCGGCATTCCTGTTTGTGCACCGAATTTTTCTGTAGATAAACTAGCTGCTGTATTTGCAAAAGTTAATGCAGTTTTTATATCTGCTCCATTTGCTATTTTTACTGAGAATGCACCGTTTAGCGTATCTCCTGCACCTGTTGTATCAGCTACTTTAGCTGGTCTTGCTGGTACATTTAATATTTCACCATTTTTTAAACATGTAGAAACTCCCCTTGACCCTTGAGTTATTAA
>CALEBD010000216.1 GCA_937944945.1 uncultured Clostridium sp.
ACAGGTAAATGGGTAGTTTTATTTTCTCATCCAGGGGACTTTACACCAGTATGTACTACTGAGTTTATATGCTTTGCAAAGTATTATAATGAATTTAAAAATCGAAATACACAATTAATCGGACTTAGTGTAGATAGTAATGCATCTCATTTAGCATGGGTTTATAATATATGTCAACTTACAGGAATTGAAATACCATTTCCTATTATAGATGATTCTAAATTGCAAAATTATACGGAATGATTTCAGAGCCTATGAGTTCATCTTCTACAGTTAGAGCTGTATTTATTATAGATGACAAACAAATACTTAGAACTATTTTGTATTATCCTATGACTACTGGACGAAATATTTTTGAAATTCTTAGAATTATAGATGCTCTTCAAAAATCTGATTGTGATAATGTTGTAACTCCTGCTAATTGGTTGCCAGGAAATTCAGTTATAGCTAAGCCACCAAAGACATACAAAGAACTAAAAAATACTATAAAAAACTGTGATAAAAAATATTCATGTTTAGATTGGTACTTGTGTTTTATAAATCAAGAAAATAGAAAAGATATGCCTGAATATATAACTCAAAAAAATCAATCTAAATATATTTATCCTAAAACTAAAAACAGTATATCTTCATCTAGTAAAAATACAAAACTTTCAAAGAATGATAGAAAAAACACTGAATATATAAATCCTAATTGTCCAAATTTAAATCCTATAGTATTTGAATATGTATTAGGAAATCCTAGAAACTTAGATCCTACTTATTTAGATGCTGCAATATATGCATTTGTAGAAATAGATGATAATGGTAACTTATATGTACCTGCACCAAGATATCTAAATGAGATGTTAGCACTTAAAGAAGTTAAACCTTCTTTAAAAATAATTGCAGCTATCGGTGGATGGGGTGCTGATGGTTTTTCTGATGCAGCATTGACTCCAACATCAAGATATAATTTTGCTAGAAATGTAAATCAACTAGTAAGTGATTATGACTTAGATGGTATAGATATAGATTGGGAATATCCTGGTAATGGTGCATCTGGTATAAAATCAAGACCAGAAGATAGAGAAAATTTCACACTTCTTATAACTGCCCTAAGAGATGTTTTAGGAGAAGACAAATGGATTAGTGTCGCTGGTACTGGTGAAACTGCATATATCAATAGAAGTGTTGAAATAGATAAAATAGCACCTTTAATAAACTACTTCAACCTTATGAGCTATGATTTTACTGCAGGCGAAACTGGTGAGAATGGACGAAAACATCAAGCTAATTTATATGATTCAAATTTATCTCTTCCTGGTTATAGTGTAAATTCTATGGTCAACAATCTTATAAATGCTGGTATGCCATCTAGAAAAATCAATTTAGGCGTGCCATTTTACGGAAGACTAGGTGCTACAAATACTAAGTCTTATGATGAACTTAGAGAAAACTATATAAACAAAAATGGATATGTTTATCAATTTGACAATCAAGCACTAGTACCTTATTTAGTTAAAGATAATACATTTGCAATGTCATTTGACAACGATTTATCTATATTCCTAAAAGCTAAATATGTTATTCAACATTGTCTAGCAGGTATTTTCTCATGGACATCAACTTACGACCAAGCCAATATCTTGGCAAGAGCAATGTACTTGGCTATACACGATATGTATAATTTT
>CALEBD010000217.1 GCA_937944945.1 uncultured Clostridium sp.
ATTTTGAAGAATTATACCCAAAAAATTATATAGAGAGCCTTGTGTAATAAATTCATAACCTTCATATTGAGATGACAATGAATCGAATAAGAATTCACAATTTAGATTTAGCGCTAGAATATTAGAAGGCATTTTTGGATTTATTATTTTATTATTATGAATAATATCTTGTAATAATTTTGTACAAGCATGATTTTGCTTTAAAAGTAAATTTATATCAAAAACAATACACTCGTAAATACAGTTATTAGGAGTTCCACCATGTAGTATTCCTGCTTGAATAAATAGTAGATCTCCCTTTTTAGCTAAAATTTTCTTATAGTCGATTGTTATTAAAAATTCGCCTTTTAAAATTCTTATTATTTCACATTGAGTATGCCAATGATAAGGCATATCATACCTGGGATGACTTTGATCAACATGATAAAATTCTATTGGAAAATCAAATCTACCATGTTGTTTATCTTCTTTAAAATCAAAAAATTTCATATTTCTATTTACCCCCTTTTGTCACAAAAAGTGAAAATATTTATATTTTTTGACTATTATAACACAAGAATTGCAAAGTGAAAACGATTACAATGAAGATATAAATAAAGATTTAACAATGAAAGTATAAAAAATTAAAAAGTATAATGATGTGGAGGGAAATATAATGGCAAAGAGTAGACTAGTTGGTCAATATCCAGTTATAGGTATAAGACCTACAATTGATGGAAGAAAAGGAATATTAGATGTAAGAGGATCATTAGAAGAACAGACTATGAATATGGCAAAGTCTGCAGCAGAATTATTAAGAAGTAATATAAAGTATTCAAATGGAGAATCAGTAAAAGTTGTCATAGCCGATACTACAATTGGTAGAGTTGCAGAATCAGCTGCTTGTGCAGATAAATTTAGGAGAGAAGGCGTTGATATAACACTTACAGTTACACCTTGTTGGTGTTACGGTGCTGAAACTATGGATATGGACCCAATGACTATAAAGGGAGTTTGGGGATTTAATGGTACTGAGAGACCTGGGGCTGTTTACTTAGCATCTGTTCTAGCTACTCATGCACAAAAAGGCCTTCCAGCTTTCGGAATATATGGGCATGATGTTCAAGATGCAGATTCAACAGAAATTCCATCTGATGTAAAAGAAAAAATATTAAGATTTGGGAGAGCAGCAGTTGCAGCAGCTACTATGAGAGGAAAATCTTATTTACAAATAGGCTCTATATGTATGGGAATAGGAGGATCTATAATTGACCCTGCATTTATAGAAGAATATTTAGGAATGAGAGTTGAATCTGTTGATGAAACTGAGATAATAAGAAGAATGACAGAAGGAATTTACGACAAAGATGAATTTGAAAAAGCATTAAAATGGACAAAGGAAAAATGCAAAGAGGGATTTGATAAAAATCCAGATTATGTTCAAAAATCTAGAGAAGAAAAAGATAAAGATTGGGAATTTGTAGTTAAAATGATGTGTATAATAAAAGATTTAATGAATGGAAATGAAAATTTACCAGATGGATTTGAAGAAGAAAAATTAGGACATAATGCAATTGCTGCAGGATTCCAAGGTCAAAGACAATGGACAGATTTTTATCCAAACGGTGATTTTTCTGAAGCATTACTTAATACTTCATTCGACTGGAATGGTGCAAGAGAACCATATATATTAGCTACTGAAAATGATGTTTTAAATGGAATAAGTATGCTGTTTGGTAAATTATTAACTAATACTGCACAAATATTCTCAGATGTTCGTACATATTGGTCTCCAGAAGCAGTAAAAAAAGCAACGGGATATGATTTAGAAGGTATAGCGAAAGAGTCTAAAGGATTTATACATTTAATAAACTCAGGGGCATCTTGCTTAGATGGTAGTGGTCAAGCTAAGGATAAAGATGGAGCTAATGTAATAAAACCTTGGTTTGAAATAAATGAAGAAGATCAAGAAGCATTACTTTCAGCAACTACATGGAATTCTGCTGATACTGGATATTTCCGAGGAGGAGGATATTCTTCTAGATTTTTAACAGATGCACAAATGCCAGTAACAATGACTAGATTAAATCTTGTAAAGGGCGTAGGACCAGTACTTCAATTAGTAGAAGGATATACAGTAAAACTTCCAGATGAAGTATCAGATAAGTTATGGAAAAGAACTGATTATACGTGGCCTTGTACATGGTTTGCACCAAGATTAACAGGAAAAGGAGCTTTTAAATCTGCTTATGATGTAATGAATAACTGGGGGGCTAATCATGGCGCTATAAGTTATGGACATATAGGTGCAGACATAATAACATTATGCTCTATTTTAAGAATACCTGTAAGCATGCACAATGTACCAGAAGAAAATATATTTAGACCAGCTGCATGGAATGCATTTGGAATGGATAAGGAAGGACAAGATTATAGAGCTTGTCAAAACTATGGACCAATGTATAAATAGAAGGTGATAATATGAATGAGAGTGGACTAGAGAAAAAGGTATTGGCTTTTGACTTTGGCGCATCTAGTGGAAGAGCTATAATAGGAACCTTTGATGGAAATAGGATATATATTGAGGAAATACATAGATTTTCTAATGACCCAGTGATAGTTGGAGGGACAATGTATTGGGATATATTAAGATTATTCTTTGAAATTAAGCAAAGTTTAATAAAGTCTAAAAAGTACG
>CALEBD010000218.1 GCA_937944945.1 uncultured Clostridium sp.
ATATATACAACACTCAAAAACAAGTAACTTCAAATATAAACAATATAAACATATACAACTCATCAAATTATATGGTGCTTGATATGTTTACTCGTTCAAATTTAGAGCTTACAGAGACTATTAGAACAAAGAAAAAGAAAGGTTCACTACTTCACGTACTAGATAAAACTTCGACTGCAATGGGTGGAAGAATGCTTAGAAAATACGTTGAGGAGCCATTAGTAGACAAACAAAGAATTCAAACTAGATTAGATGTAATTGAAGAGATAAAAGACGATTACTCACTTAGAATAGACTTAATCGAGATTTTAAAAAATGTGTACGATATAGAGCGTATCTGCGGTAAAATCGCGTTTGAAAAAGTAAAAAGGGAGGCCAGGAAAAATGCTACAAATTAAAAACGCCTGCAAAAACTTCCAGAGCTAAAGCGTAGAATAGAAGAATCTGATGCAGAAATACTTAAAAACTACGCAAACAAAATGGAGACTTTAGACGATATTTACGACTTAATAAATAAAGCTATACTTGAGGAGCCTAGCATAACTATAAAAGACGGAAATATAATTAAATCAAGCTACAATGAAGAATTAAGCGAGCTTAGAGAAGTTTCTACAAACGGCGCATTTATGATTAAGGAAATCGAAAATCGCGAAAAAGAAAAAACAGGAGTTAAATCTTTAAAAATAGGATTTAATAAAGTGTTCGGATATTATATTGAAATAACAAAGGCAAACTTAGCAACTGCAAATATAGACAATAGCTATATAAGAAAGCAGACATTAAGTAACGCTGAAAGATATATAACAGAAGAATTAAAAATAATAGAAGATAAAATACTTCACGCAAAAGAAAAAATAGGTGTGCTTGAATACGAATTATTTGTACAAGTTAGAAAATACATCTACGACAATATAGATAGAATCCAAAACGTAGCTAAGATAATAGCAAATATAGACGTATTTACTTCATTTGCAACAGTTGCAGATTTAAACAACTACGTAAAACCTAATATAAACGACAACAACAAATTAGATATTAAAAACGGACGTCACCCAGTTGTCGAAAATATAGTAGGTGAAGAAAACTTCGTGCCAAACGACACTTATTTATCTGACGACGAAAATATTATAAATATAATTACAGGGCCGAATATGGCAGGTAAGTCGACTTATATGAGACAAAGTGCGATAATAGTTTTAATGGCTCATATGGGAAGTTTTGTTCCGGCAGATTTTGCAGATATTCCAATATGCGACAGAATATTTACAAGAGTTGGGGCAAGTGACGACTTATCTTCTGGTCAATCTACATTTATGGTAGAGATGAACGAAGTTTCACAAATACTTAAAAATGCTACATCAAAGAGTTTTGTAATACTTGATGAAATCGGTAGGGGTACATCAACTTACGACGGTATAAGTTTAGCTTGGGCAATAGTTGAATATATCCAAAGTAATATAAAATGTAAGACTTTATTTGCAACTCACTACCACGAGCTTACAGATTTAGAAAACGAGTTTAGAGAAGTTAAAAACTACTCTATTTCAGTAAAAGACGACGGAGAAAATATAATCTTCCTTAGAAAGATAGTAGAACAACCGGCAGACAAAAGTTACGGTATATATGTTGCAAAACTTGCAAAACTGCCTGACAAAGTTATAGAGCGTTCATCAGAAATTCTAAGCGATTTAGAGAAAAACCACATATTTAACGGTGAAGTTTTAACTGGAAGTCTCGATAAAGAAAAAATGAATTTAATGCTTGATAAAGCAAATAAAGAAGCTTTAGTTACAGCAGATTTACAACTTAAAGATATTGATGTAGTAAGAGAAGACGATAAATCACAAACTCAAGTTACAAACGAATTTAGCTTTGAAAATGAGCTAAATAAAATAGAGCAAGACAATATAAAAAATGAATACGAATCTTTAAAATTAGAGCATGAAACTTTATTAAAAGAACATAAAAAAATGAAAAAAGATTATAATAAATTAAATGCAAATTATACTAAATTAAAAGAAGAAGATTCACAAATATCGTTTGGAAATATAACTCCAAATAACGAAGTATTAGACGAGCTTTTAAATTTAGATATATTAAATATGAATTTAATAGACTGCGTAAATACATTATATAATTTACAAAAAAAAGCAAAAGAAAATAGATAATCGGTTATTTGAACTTAAGCCAAAATAACCTCTTGGAGGGATTAGATGGGTAAGTATATAAATATTTTAGATGATTTAACAATAAATAAAATAGCTGCAGGAGAGGTCGTTGAAAGACCTTCTTCTGTAGTAAAAGAACTTTTAGAAAATGCAATAGATTCAGGTGCTACTCAAGTCGTCGTAGATATTACTGACGGCGGAAAAAAGTGCATCAAAATAAGCGACAACGGATCTGGAATATTATCTAGTGAAGTTGAAAAATGCTTTTTAAGACATGCTACAAGCAAAATAAAAGAAATAGACGACTTATACGACCTTTATTCGTTTGGATTTAGGGGGGAGGCACTTGCCTCAATTTCTGCTGTCTCAAATATCGAAATGATTACAAAGACAAAAGAAGAAGTTATAGGTACAAAGATAGAACTTAGCGGGTCTAAAATAATAAAAAAAGAGCCTATAGGTACAAAAGACGGTACGACAATAACTATAAAAGACTTGTTTTTTAATACTCCAGTAAGGGCAAAATTTTTAAAATCGACTCATGCTGAAACTATAAATATAAGTGATTTAATAAATAAACTTGCTATAGGAAATCCAGGAGTTAGAATAAAATACATAAACAACAAAAAGCTTATGTTAAATACACCTGGAGACAATAAACTTATAAACGTAATAAGAAGTATTTATGGAAAAGAAATAACAGATAACTTAATCGAAGTAGATTATGAAGATGAGAAGATAAAAATATACGGATATATAGGAAACAACAACATCTATAGATCTAACAAAAACCTTCAACATATCTATATAAATAAAAGATATGTTAGAAGTAAAATTATATTAGATGCTATAAATGAAAGTTATAAAAGTATAATTCCCATAAATAAATTCGGAGTGTGCTTTTTAAACATAACGATAAACCCAGGTGAAATAGACGTAAATATACATCCGACTAAGCTAGAGGTAAAATTCCAAGACGAAAAAGACGTATATATAAAGATAAGAGATTTAATAAAAAACAAACTTCTAAATATAAGTTTGATAGGAAAATACAAGTCTTATACTAATAATAATGAAAACTACGTACAAAATAAATTAAATCACCTTGGAGAAAATAATTTAGAAGAAAAAGTAGAGACTTCTTCAAATCAAAATATAAACCAAAATAAAATAGATTTTGAGTATAAAACAGAACCTAAAGAGCAAGATACTCTAAGCTTAAAAGAAGAATCTAAAGAGTACAATATAGATGAAAGAGAAGACTTATCTTCATTTAAATCTTTTAAAGAGGCATTAGAAGAAAATGAAACTAAAGATGAAAATGAAGATTATGAGAAAGCTCAAAATAATAAGTTTGATGAAGTTTCATATACTCAAATAGATAATTATAACTCATATCAAGAACAAGAGCAGTCTGATTATTATAGCAATATGGGTTATAGCGATATAAAAACAAGTAGAAATAGCGAGTTGGATTCTAAATTAGACGAGATTTCCACTCAGGGAAGTTTTTTAGAAACACAAGACGAGACACTAGATAAGATAATAAATAATTCACAAGACAGCAAATTTAGAGCGAGCGACTTTAAGGTAATCGGCACAATTTTAAATACTTATATCGTCCTTGAAAAGGGGACATCTATGTATTTATTAGATCAACATGCCGCACACGAAAAAGTACTATACGAAGAGTATATGACAAAGTTTAAAAGCCAAAGCATAGACATGCAGATGTTACTGGACCCTATAGTCATTGAACTGTCTAGTGTAGATATGTTAGATGTAGAAAAAAATCTAAATTTATTTATGAAATTTGGTTTTGAAATAGAGATATTTGGAGATAATCATATTATGGTCAGAGGAGTGCCTAATATTTTTGGAACTGCTCAATCAGAAAAATTTATATTCCAAATAATTGACAACATAGGGGATTTAGAAAGTAGCTACGACTTAAAAATGGACAAAATAGCATCTATGTCTTGTAGAGCAGCTATAAAGGCAAACGACAAAATCCATTTTGACGAAATACATTCACTACTTTCAAAAATGGAAAAGTGTGAAAATCCATATACTTGTCCACATGGGAGACCGTCAATGGTCGAAATATCTAAAAAAGAAATAGAAAAGATGTTTAAGAGAATTATGTAATACAAATTAGAATTGAGGAAGATATATAATGAACAAAATACCGCTTATAATACTTACAGGGCCGACAGCAGTCGGTAAAACTGATTTATCGATTAAGCTTTCAAAATCATTAAATGCAGAGATAATATCAGCAGATTCAATGCAGATATATAAATATATGGATATAGGTAGTGCCAAAATAACAAAAGAAGAAATGGACAATGTAGTCCACCACATGATAGACGAAGTTACTCCAGATGTACCTTTTTCTGTATCAGAATTTCAAACTAGAAGTGAAAAATATATAAACGATATACACGAAAGAGGAAAAAGAGTACTTGTAACTGGAGGAACTGGATTATACCTAAACTCACTTATATACAATATGGACTTTGCAAAATCAGACGCAAATAACGAAATAAGAGAAAAGCTAGAAAAAGAATTAGAAGAAAACGGCATAGACTATATGCACGAAAAACTAAGAAGTCTAGATGAAGATGCTGCAAATAGAATCCACAAAAACAACACAAAGAGAGTTATAAGAGCTATAGAAGTATGCCTAAGTGGAAACAAAATGAACGATTTCTCAAAAGACTTGAGATACAACGAAAAATACAAACCTATAATAATAGTTTTAAATAGAGACAGAGAAGTATTATATCAAAGAATAAACAAAAGAGTAGATATAATGCTTGAAAATGGTCTATTAGACGAAGTTAAAAAACTACTTGAAATGGGATATACAAAAGATATGATATCAATGCAGGGAATAGGCTATAAAGAAATGATAAAATATCTAGATGGCGAGTACACTTATGACGAAGCAGTAGAAATAATAAAAAGAGACTCTAGAAGATATGCTAAGCGCCAGATAACTTGGTTTAAAAGATATCAAGATGCAAAGTGGTT
>CALEBD010000219.1 GCA_937944945.1 uncultured Clostridium sp.
ACCATATTGGCTACCAACAATCAACCGTTTTGTTTTGTCAGCAGGTCATGGTTCAATGCTTGAGTATTCATTACTACACTTATTCGGATATGGAATAACTGTAGATGACATAAAGGAATTTAGACAATGGGGAAGTAAAACACCTGGACATCCAGAATACGGTCATACTAAAGGTGTAGAGATAACTACAGGCCCTTTAGGACAAGGTATATGTAATGCTGTAGGTTTTGCAATAGCTGAAGCAAAACTTGCTGATAAATTCAACAGAGATGGATTTAATATAGTAGATCATTATACATACGCTATAACAGGTGATGGATGCCTAATGGAAGGTATATCTTCAGAAGCTTCTTCACTTGCAGGTACATTAGGTCTTGGTAAATTAATATTACTTTACGATTCAAACAACATAACTATAGAAGGGGATACAGATGTAGCATTTACAGAGGATGTTGCTAAACGTTATGAAGCTTATGGATGGCAAGTATTAAATATAGAAGATGGAAACGATATAGATGCTATATCAAAAGCTATAGATGAAGCAAAAGCTGAAACTGAAAAACCTTCTATAATAATCGTAAAAACTCAAATCGGATATGGTTGTCCAGCTAGACAAGGTTCAGCTAAAGCTCATGGTGAGCCACTAGGTGCTGACAACATAAAAGAAATGAAAGAAGTAATGAAATGGGAAGCTGAAGACTTCTTTATACCACAAGATGTTTACACTAATATGGAAACATATATAGCTAACGGTGAAAATGCTGAGCAAAACTGGAATGAGTTATTTGCAAAATACGAAGAAGCTTATCCAGAATTAGCAGCAGAATATAAAAAATGGCATGATTTAGATGTTACTGATGAATTATTAAATAGTGAAGAATTCTGGAAATTTGAAAAAGGATGTGCAACTAGACAATCATCAGGAGATGTATTAAATAGATTAACATCATTCATACCAAACTTAATGGGTGGATCTGCTGACTTAGCACCATCTAATAAAAGTGATATGAAAAACACTGGATTCTTCTCAAAAGAAGACAGAAGTGGACAAAATATACACTTTGGTGTAAGAGAGCATGCAATGGCTGCAATATCTAATGCAATAGCTGCTCACGGTGGACTTAAAGCTTATTGTGCGACATTCTTCGTATTTAGCGATTATATGAAAGGTGCAATGAGATTATCTTCTTTAATGAACTTACCAGTGACTTATATATTAACTCACGATAGTATAGGTGTTGGAGAAGATGGACCTACCCATGAACCAATTGAACAATTAGCTGGGCTTAGAGCTATACCAAATGTAAATGTAATAAGACCGGCAGATGCACATGAAACAAATGCAGCATGGCAAGTAGCTTTAGAAGATAAAGAAACACCATCAGTATTAGTATTAACAAGACAAAACTTACCACTATACGATATAGATGGAAAAGTTGCTTTAAAAGGAGCTTATATATTAAAAGACTCTCAAAAAGAAACTCCAGATGTAATACTTATGGCATCAGGTTCAGAAGTTGAATTAATAATGGGTGCTGCTGATGAACTTGCTAAAAAAGGTATTGACGCTAGAGTAGTAAGTATGCCATCATTTGAATTATTCGAAGCACAAAGCGCTGAATACAAAGAAAGCGTACTTCCAAACGCTGTTAGAAATAGAGTAGCTGTAGAAGCTGCATCTTCTTTCGGATGGTATAAATACGTTGGTTTAGATGGTGAAGTAATCGCACTTGATCACTTCGGAGCATCTGCACCAGCATCAATATTATTTAAAGAATTCGGATTTACAGTTGAAAACGTAGTTGAAACTGCATTAAGAGTTGTAAATAAATAATTTTAAATAGAAATAAAAGGAGGAAAAATCTAATTTTGATTTTTCCTCCTTTTAAATTTAAAAAATCCTAGGATATGATACCTCTATCATAATCCCAGGATTAAATGTAATTACTATGACCTAATTAATTATAAATAGATTATAGTTAACTAGCATATTAATTAGCTTTTTCTTCTGGATATTGAAGGGCATCTACGCCTTCTTCACCAGTACGTATCTTAACTGCATTTTCTACAGATGATACAAATATCTTACCGTCGCCTATATTACCAGTATATAAAACCTTTTTAGCAGTATCTATAACAGTTTGTACTGGCACTTTTGCGACTACTATCTCAACTAATATCTTAGGATGTAATTCCATTTCTACTGCAACACCTCTATAATATTTAGGAGCACCTTTTTGAGTACCACAACCTAAAACATTAGAAACAGTCATACCCATTATGCCTATATCACTCAAGGCATCTTTTAAATCTTTAAATTTATCTTGATCTGTTATTATTTCAATTTTTGTCAATTTAATATCAGAAGCTACTATATCTGAAGAAGCACTTTTGCTTACTAGTTGTACTGGAACAGCTTTGTCAACAGATACTTTTTCTGCTGCAGTTTTTAATTTTCTAACTGTACTTGCTTTTGCAAAGTCAGCATATGCACTTGATAGACCATGTTCTAATTTATCAAGGCCGACGATTTCTTCTTCTTCACTAACTCTAAGACCTAAAGTAGCATCTATAGCTTTGAATAATATAGTAGTAGTTACTAAAACCCAAGCCATAACAGCTAATACACCTAAACATTGAACTCCTAATAGATGAAAACCTCCGCCATATGCTAGACCACCATCTACTGCAAATACACCTGTAAGAATTGTACCTATTGCACCACATGCACCGTGGACACCTATTGCACCCACTGGGTCATCTATTTTTAATTTTTGATCTAAAAATTCTATTACGACAACTACAGTTAGGCCTGCGACTATACCTATTATACATGCACCAATTGGATTAACTACTGCACATCCTGCTGTTATTGCAACAAGGCCAGCAAGTGAACCATTTAGAGTCATTGAAACATCAGGTTTTTTATATTTAACCCAAGTAAATATCATTGTTGTTACTGTTGCAGCAGCGGCTGCTATATTAGTTGTCACAAATACGCTACCTGCAAGAATTAAATTATCATCACCAGTCATTGAAGTTGTCGAACATCCATTAAATCCAAACCAACAAAACCATAATATAAATACTCCAAGAGCACCAACTGTTATATTATGTCCTGGTATTGCATTTGCACTGCCGTCTTTGTTGTATTTTCCAATACGAGGTCCTAAAATTTTAGCACCTACTAAGGCTGCTAGACCACCTACCATATGAACTGCAGTAGAACCTGCAAAGTCTATAAATCCTAATTGAGAAAGCCAACCGCCACCCCAAATCCAGTGACCTGATATAGGATAGATAAATGCACTTATTGCAATTGAATAAGCTAAATAAGATTTAAATTTTGTTATTTCTGCCATAGCTCCTGAAACTATAGTTGCAGCAGTAGCGCAAAATACTGTTTGGAATATTACATATGCCCAAGAAGTATAACTACCTTCGACACCATAATTACCTTGGATAAAAAAGTCGAGTCCGCCTATTAGTTTACCACTGCCAGCAAACATCAAACCAAATCCAAATATCCAAAAGACTAACGCTCCACAAGCGAAGTCCATCAAGTTTTTCATTATAATATTACCTGCATTTTTTGCTCTAGTAAATCCTGTTTCAACCATTGCAAACCCAGCTTGCATAAAGAATACTAAAGCAGCTCCTAATAATACCCAAATCGTATCGACTGATGAATACATAATAAATCCTCCTAATAATTAAATTTTCATAATTTCCAATATAAAAGATAAAGCAAATATTGAAAAATTTATAAATCCTAAATACATAAGTTAAAAAGAAATTAAAGGCGTGTACCCACCATTTATCTAGATAGAGTACACGCCTTTGTGTAGATAGTATTTAGTTATGTTAAAATATGAATTTAAATATTTTATACGCTAAATAATAAATCTGTATAAGTTGGGAATGGCCAGTAGCCTTTTCCTACTAATGTTTCTAGTTCGTCAGCTATAGCACGAACTTCATTCATTTGAGATAATACTGTATCATGATAGTATTTAGCTAATTTTTCGCTATCATCACAATCTTTTGCACCTAAAAGAACTTTTTCTAAATCAGCAGTTTTCTTAGCTAAACAGCTACTTAGTGAAGAGATTTTAGATACTAAATTAGTTTCTAAAGATATATCAATGTCTGAAGATAAGTCTTTTTTAGCTAAAGCAGATTCTGTTAAATCTTTAGAATAATTACATACAGCTGGTATAATATCTTTTTTGATCATTTCAAGCATTGTAAGTGCTTCAATATTTATAGTTTGAGAGTATTTTTCAAGCAGTATTTCTTTTCTTGATTCTAATTCTAATTTAGTATATACTCCGTGTTTTTCAAATAATTTTATATTTTTTTCATCTGTATAATGAGGTAGAGCTTCTGCAGAAGATTTTAAATTTAATAATCCTCTAGATTCTGCTTCAACTACCCATTCAGGTGCGTAGTTATTTCCATTAAATATTATAGCTTTATGTTCTTTTAATATTTTCTTTAGTACTTCATTTAAAGCTTTATCTATATCGTCTTTTCCTTCGATATAATCAGAAACATAATCAAGAGATTCAGCAACTATAGTATTAAGTATAGTGTTAGGGCAAGCTATATTAGCAGTAGAACCTAACATACGAAACTCAAATTTATTTCCTGTAAATGCAAATGGAGAAGTTCTGTTTCTATCTGTAGTATCTTTTTTAAATGATGGCAATACACCGACATCTATTGCTAATGAATTTAAAGTTTCTTCATTGTATGGAAGGTTTTCTTCAATACATTTTAATACTTTTTCTAAATCAGTACCTATAAACATTGATAATATTGCAGGAGGTGCTTCATTTCCACCTAGACGATGGTCATTTCCAGCATCTGCAACTGATATTCTAAGTAAGTCTTGATTTTCATGAACAGCTTTGATTATTGCTACTAAGAAAGTTAAGAATACTTTGTTGTTTATAGGGTCTTTACCAGGGCTTAATATATTTTTACCTGTATCTGTTGATATAGACCAGTTGTTGTGTTTACCAGAACCGTTGACACCAGCAAATGGTTTTTCATGTAATAAACACATTAAACCGTGTTTACAAGCTACTTTTTTCATAACATCCATAGTTAATTGGTTGTGGTCAGTAGCGATGTTTGTAGTTGTAAATATAGGAGCTAACTCGTGTTGAGCTGGAGCAACTTCGTTGTGTTTAGTTTTTGCT
>CALEBD010000220.1 GCA_937944945.1 uncultured Clostridium sp.
ATCCAATACCAGCGTCTATGATACCTACTATTACTTAGATGATACTTGAGAAAGAATTAAAGATATTGGTAACACAACCTGGTGATGTTACTAATGATTCCAAGGACGATACTTAGAATAGATATAGTAAATGAGAGAAAGAGTAAAATACAGACGCAAGAGTTATACTGTTGCTGACTTCTACACAAACTATAAAAAGAGTATTGATCCTAATACATAGTATGATGTAGATTTAAAAACTTATAAAGCAATAGTAACTGATTACTTTAAATACATACGTGATGAAATAATGTACAATTGCAAAGAATTCAAACTCCCATGCAGATTAGGTACATTACAAGTAATCAAACATTAGCCAAAAGAATTCTCTGGTAAGAGTTTAAGATGGGATTGGAAAGCTACTAAGGAAGCTGGTGCTCCAGTATACTTACTTAACGAGCATTCCAATTATTGGAAATACAGATTTCATTGGTCGAAAAAGAACTGTTTGTTAACTAATAAAAGTAAATATCAATTTATAGCTTCAAGGGAAAATAAACGCACGTTGGCAAAGCTGATTTTCGCCGGGCTTAAAGATTATATAGAATTGTAATTATGATAAACAATAGAATGATTAGCGCCAAGACTGTAATCGGGAAGGTTATTGCGGATTTAGACTTAAAAGAATCAGAAATACGAATATCAGATATTAAAGAATACATTCTTGAAGGAATGTTAAAGATTGGAGCTATACAACAATATGAACACAAAGTAGCGGTACTATCAGTTAATTGTCATTAGGCAGCATTACCATGTGACCTATATAAACTTGGATAGGTTGCTTTTTCATTTTAGAATAACGGTGGTTGGCTACCTATGCGAAAAGCTACTTCTAGCTTTGGAGTTCAACACGATACTTGTATTGATAGACCATGCATGTTGATACCCGATGCTGGTCTAATACCATTAGTAAAGAATATGTTTAATTTAGTATCTGATAGAGAAGCTTTAGATAAGCTTAATTCAGATTCTAATATGCGTAATACTTTAAGTGCATTAGTAAACTAGTATACTGTAGCAAGTCCAGCTAACAGATATGTCAATGGAAAGTATGCTCATACAGATACTACAATGTACAGTTGTGATTTACAGTATATGACAAAGCCAGGTTATATTATGACTAATATACCAAATGGTTTTGTTAAAATAGAATATTATGCTATATTTACTGATAGTGAAGGTATGCCAATGATACCAGATATGGAATCATATAAGGAAGCTTTACTTTGGTATGTTACATTGAAACTTATGTATCCTAAGAAATTAAAGGGTCAAATATCTCAACAGGATTACATGGAAATGAAAACTAGTTGGAATTATTATTGTAAACAGGCTTATGGTGAAGCTATGATGCCAAGTACAGATGAATTAGAGAGTATCAAAAATACATGGCATAAACTGTATCCAGAGTTTGATGATCACGATACCTTCTTTTCAACTAGTGGGGATGAACAAATATTATATAATTAGAGTAGATAATTATGATTAGTAATACAGCTCAAATAAACACGTTTACAGGCGGTATGGATACTGATACGGATGTCAACTTATTGCCAAACAATAAGTATAGATATGCATAGGATGTTCGTATCGTTACTGATGATAGAGGAACTGCAGGTGTACTATAGAGTGTAGAAGGAGCTAAAAAGTATAACTTTGGTATTAAAGGTACTGAAGAGATTATAGGTACGGCTACTGTAAATGATATTGCTGTCGTAATTACTAAACTAATAGATGGTTATAACAAAGTATACCGTATAGAGAATTTTAATTCTCCTAACTTAGTTAGTACAGTAGTATTACAAGGTAAGTTACATTTATGTGAAGATGCTGACTCTAATCAGTTAAGTATAGTACTTAACTATGAGACAGTATCAAATATTAAAGCTTATTTTACTGATGGTCAATCTTCTATCAAAGTAATCAATATAATGAGTGATAAGTATATTAAGTATCCTGGGGTTGATAATCCGTTAGTAGATGCAGATGGCAATATACTTAATCCTAATAGTATTGATATTATTCCTAATGCAGTATTACCGCCATTTGAAATAAAGGAAATAGTATCTGGTAACTTTCAAGCTGGTATGGTTCAATACTGTTATAGATTGTATAATAAACATTCTCAATAGACTTCTATGTCTAGTTTGAGTAATATGGTACATTTAGATTCTTCATCCATTAGTGCTTCACTTATCAATCATAAAGGTTCTCAGAAAGGATCTTATACTGGTAAAGGGTGTACTATTAGAGCAGATCTTAGTACAAAAGACTTTGATAGATGTACTATTATACGTATCTTTTATGAAGATAATAATGCTACTCCTATTTATTCTATAATAGACGATATTGAGATAGATACTACATTAGACCATATTAGTTATACTGATACTGGTAGCAATGTATTAAGTACTATGTCATAGGAAGAGTTTAATGCCTTTACTAGTTATGCGTTTATATGCAATAGTTTAACTTCTATGTAGAATAGATTGTTCGCATCTAATATCACAGAAACTTCTTGGGTTCCTATGATAGAAGACAATGGACAATTAGTAGAGTATGATGCAAGAGCATACAGAGCTAACTCTAATAATTATGTTAGGCTTGAAACTGCTAATCCAGATGATTACGAATATTTCTCCATTACTGACTATGAAGCAATGCGTAACATACCTAAGCAACACGATTGTATTAATCCATACAATGCTGCTAGATCAAATTTCGCTACACCTACAGAATATGTATATGGGGCAAATAATAAGCTCGGTGGTAATGGTCTTAATATATCTTATAGTTTCATCAGTACTGAATTAACTGAAACATACTCTCCGCTATAGGGTTCAGGTTTAGCAAATAATGTAGGTCTTGATGCATCTAGTGAGTATATTAATACAATGCCTATATATGA
>CALEBD010000221.1 GCA_937944945.1 uncultured Clostridium sp.
CAGAGAGGATTGCGTTGTAATATGTGTCAACTAGTAAAGAATAAAAGTAGCATTTACTTATCCGCACACTGTTTGGGTAAAGCAATAGATTTTAATGTAAAGGATTTAGATAGTAATGCAGTGAATAACATAGTAAGATAGAATGCTGAATTATTTGAATACCCTATTAGATTAGAAGCTAATACTGATGGATGGTCACACATCGACGTATACCAGCCAAAAGACTCTTCTAAGAAGCTTTTAGAATTCAACGGATAAGTTGTTCATTTAATAAAGAAAATGGCTTAAAACGCCTTAAAATGCGTTATAGTAATATGAATAAAGAAACAATATTTTATAGTATTATGTATTAGGATAGTTCGGCTATCAGCATCATACCAGAACTAGCTAATGCGTATAATATGGCTCCTCATCGTATAACTAAAGAGGGTGAAGTAATTAATATACCTATTAACAGAACATTAGGTAGATTATCTTTTGTTGGTGGTCAAGATTGGATACATCCTATAGTAAATACAGATAATATTAGTATAGTATTTGATGCTAATAATACTGGTGCAGTAAGAGTGGCTAGACCAGTAATACAATATTGTGATCCAAATGGATGTAAAAATTTAGTGCAATTTGCATTACATTAGAATTAATAATTAAAATATACGTATATGACAAGAATAACAAGAAGCTATATAGCTCCAAATCCTAAAGAATTCGAGTATTGGGTTGATTTATCAGCAGATCCAAAAGGTAATGTAATTAAGTATTATGCAGGTGATAGTAAATGGTTGCCTTTAAATGATGATACTGACAATGATCAGAGTGCTAGAATCAAAGCACTTGAATTAGGTAAAGTAGATAAAGTAGAAGGTAGAGAATTGTCTAGTAATGACTTTACGGATGCATATAAAACTAAACTAGATGGTATTGCTGCACAAGCAAATAAATATGTTTTACCAACAGCTACAGCTGAAATTATTGGTGGAGTGAAGGTAGGAGCAAATATTTCTTATAGTAACGGTACAATTAGTCTTAGTAAAGCTAATGTGACTAGTGCATTAGGATATACACCTCCTACAGCAGATACTAAAGTGACTATAAATAACACTTTAACAAGTACTAGTACTACAGAAGCTTTAGCTGCTGCTCAAGGCAAAGCTTTAAAAGATTTAATTGACGCTTTAACTACAAGAGTTGCTGCATTAGAAACTCCAGCAGCTTAATATAACAAATACATATGGTAACAAATAGGATAATATTTTTTGCAACATCTGTTCAACCTAATCCAGAAGAAATAGACTATTGGGTTGACTTATCTGATAATCCTTATGGTGGTAGCATTAAATATTTCAATGGAACCGAATGGGTAAGGCTAGCTGCCTCTGGTGGTATGCCTGATCTTAGCAACTACTATACTAAAACATAGGTAAACAAATTGCTTAATGATAAAGCAAACATTAGTGATGTAGATAGTAAAGTAGATGATGAAGAAGTAAAAGATGTAATAAAGGATATACAATTTAATACTTCAAATCCTAATGGCATTACTATGGTAATGTTTAAGTATGATGGAAGTAATGATTCTATATCTTTACCTATAGCATCTACTGGATCAGCTGGTATTGTCACATCTAAAGACTTCTTAGACTTTGTTAAACAACATCAGTTATAGGAACTTCATACTGAGATGATTGACACCTTTGCTGATATACGTGCAAAGTATTAGAAGAAACTCATTGCTGGTTTAAACATTGAAATTGATCAAGAAACTAATGTGATTAGTGCATCTGGTGATATAGCTGTACAATGGGATAATATTACTGGTAAACCAGATTTTAAACCAGTAGCTACATCTGGTGATTATAATGACTTAATTAATAAGTTAAAACCAGGTAAAGACGTTAGTATTAGTGAAGATAATGTGATTAGTATTGCTATTGATTCAGATTCATTAGAATAGTCTTTAGCTACTTTACAAAGTAATATAGATAAAGAAGCTGCTACTGCTCGTGCTGCTGAAACTAAATTAGGCAACGATATAGCTACTGAGAAGAATAGAGCTCAATCTGCTGAATAGACTATTAGTACTAATTTACAGAATGAAATTAATAGATCTACTCAAGTAGATACTCAACATACTAATGCTATAAACAAGGAAGTATAGGATAGAAAAGAAGCTATTGCTACAGAAGTTAGTGATAGAAATGCAGCTATCTTAGTAGAAACTAATAGAGCTAAGGCTAAAGAAGAAGAACTTGATAATAAGATTACAGATCATACTGCTGCAACTAATGCAGCATTAGCATTAAAAGCAGACAAGTCTGATACTTATACTAAAGCACAAGTAGATGCTAAATTATCTGGTGCTTATAAAGTAAAAGGATCTAGTACATTTGAAGCTCTACCTAAAGATAATAATGTAGTTGGTGATGTATATAATATTACTAATTCATTTAATTTAGGCGGTAAACACTATGATGCTGGCACTAATGTAGTATGGACTGAAGAAGGTTGGGATGCTTTATCAGGTTCATTTGATACTACAGCTATTGAAGGTAGTATTCAAGAAGTGGCTGATGATTTAGCTAGTGAAGTAACTAGAGCTAAAGGTGCTGAGTCTGCTAATGCTACAGCTATAGCAAATGAAGTAGAAAGAGCTACTGGTGTAGAAGAGACATTGAATAGTAATATTACTCAACTGTAGACTCAAAAAGTAGATAAAGTTGAAGGTAAAGGTCTTAGTACTAATGATTATACTACTCCTGAAAAGAATAAACTAGCTGCTATTGAAGCTGAAGCTAATAAGTATGTATTACCTGCTGCTACAGCTAGTGCATTAGGTGGTGTTAAGATAGGTAGTAATATAACATTAGCAGATGGTGGTACTATTAGTATAACTAAGGCTAATGTAACTAGTGCATTAGGTGTAGATCCTACTACTAAGTATGTCACACTTGATACCGCGCAAACTATTACAGGATAGAAGACTTTTTCTAAAGATGTAATATTCAATAATACTTTAACAGGAATATATAATGCTGGAGGTAATTTGATATTTGGAGCTGGTACTGAAAAAATAGTATGTTTACTTGCTGATTATTTTGGTCCAGTAGAAGTTAAAACTAATACTATTAATCTTGGCAATAAAGACGGATATTGGAAAGGAGTTCACGCTGGCAGGTTAATATCTTATGCAGCAAACGGCACAGCCCCTATACAAGTATCTTCTACTACTCTGTGTCCAAATCTGAATGCAGATATGGTAGATGGTAAAAATGCTGATGAATTTTCAGAAAAAAATGGGAATGCGAGAACGATGACAACAAGTACAGAAATATATTTGAAGTTGTATACTATTACAGCTACATTATCCAACTTCTCTAGCTATATATAGTTTGTTATTGGTGGTAGAGGAAGTGGAAAACTTTGTACAGTAAAAGTCAATCTTGTTCAAGGTAATGATACTAATTTTGGTGAGGTATTAATATCTTACGATAATGTGTATACAGGTGGAAAAATAAGAGGGTATCTTGTTAATTCTTCTACTATAGAAATATGGTATATAGGTTTCTAGTGGGATAATATACATGTTGCTACAAGTAATATTTTAGCTAGTGGAGTTAATGTAACTAAGAACATGGAACTATACAGTTCTCTACCAACTTATACACAAGTGATTACCCAATATGATGCACCAGAAGATTGGTACGGTGTATCTTGGTCAGAAACATCATCTAACCCAGATTGTACTCGTATTGGTAATATGGAAATGCATAGATCTTTGCCTATATAGAGTATGATGAAACCATTTGCTTTTTAGACACAACCGGTTCATAAAGACTAGTTTGTTCCTTTGAAGGAAAACTTTACTGAAGCACCCGTTTCTTCATACCTCCATCATATCACCAGGTGAAAGGCTCGCCTTCTCTCGGACGCGTACGCTGCGCATGCCCCCTCCCTATGAAAAGGGGCTGCGTCCGCATCGTCAGCGGACGCAGCCCCTCGAAGGACGCTCTGTATGCAACG
>CALEBD010000222.1 GCA_937944945.1 uncultured Clostridium sp.
TTACATCCACGCTAAATTCCAAATAAATGGTAGGATACGATACTTGCTATGAGTAAGAATGTTGCTATTACTAAGCATATTTCAAACTCTTTGTCACTTGGATAATTGTTTTTAGTATCCATATTCTATTGATTTTGCGTTTTACACCTAAAACTCAGAATGTTACGTGCAACCATAACAAATTACGTCTATCTGATAAGGATAGCCAACTGAGAAACTGGTGCCCTCAATGTCTTGGGAAGTTATTGAGTTTTTTATTTGTCATGTTATTTGCATTACGAGTTCTACATGGTGACTCAACCTAACTAAACTAGGATGCAATAAAAGTATAGACTTAGATTTTAAACATGACAGACTATTCTTTACCAGTCTGACAGCGGTTCCTTGATAGTTTAAATTGATATTAAAATACTAAATTCGCTATATATTGTAAGGATAACAAAATCTACTTACGAAATTCATTGTCATAAGTGGAATAGATGAGCCAAACCAACACTCCTACCCAGAAGATTGTGTAAATCCAGTCGACTGCTTCTGCCATATTGTAGTGATTATGAGATGTTTATAGATTAATGCAAAAGAATAAGATTAGGGCATTAGCCCTAACTCTTATTCGTCAGAGTCGTCAGACATTTCAACGAAATCGTCCTCGTCGATACGGCTCTCAAGACTGGCTCTAAGACTGGCAACAGTCTCACCAGGCAGCATCACAACGGTAGCTCGGTTAGATATCGCCTTCTCACCTTTACGGTCTTTACGATACTTCTTCTTCCCGCCTTCCTCATAAGTAACGTAGTGAGGTCTCATATCCAGAGTCACTACTTCACCTACAGTAGTAATCCAAGTGCTTTGGTCGTCAATGTCGCCTTCCCACTTGTCTCCACCCTTCAACCTCTTCTCTACTTGTTTGTACAAGAAGCCTGTACGAGTCTTGGCATTCTTAAAAATAGCCTTACTGTACATACCAGACGCCATTACACCGTCTTCTTCAGCTAATAAAGATAACAATACATAATCATTGTCATCCTTGTCCTTCAAGACCTCAGCGCCGTAAACAAATAATTTCTTCATAATTTTGTCCTCCTAAATTTAGATTTGAATTCTGATGTTCCTATCGGGGTGTCTTCGCCCGAATACGTATAGGGGGTCCCTGAAGTTTGGTACTCCACACACGCGGGGGTATACTATATAATTATTTTTCTACACACGCAGACTTTCTTTATAAAAAAATTTTTTGTTAAAAATTGTTAAAATATTGAAGTTAAATAGCCATAATTGTTGTTAATAAATGTTAAAGAAATGGTAACTAACATATAGTATGAGACGTTTATAGGGGAGTAAGAGGGGTTACTAATACAGACTAATAAGTTCTATATCATAAGTAAGCCATTATAATTACTCTTACTTTAGATAACACTATACTTAAGATAATACATATGAATAAAGTAAATAAGATAGATAAGGCTTACTCTGGTAAGATAGTATATCATGGTAATAAACCATATCAGTTAGTACCAGAGTTGAAGAAAGGTATGTGTGAAGGTTGTAGTTTGTATAATAGTAGTTGCCCTACTAGAGTTACTGGTTACTGTACTCAAGGTTATATACTTAAGAAGATTATACTATGACAGTAGAGTTAGATAGAGATGACTTAGTAAATCTTATCATAGGATGCAGTGGTCCTTATTATACTATAATGGATAAGTATAATGAAAAAGGATTAAATCTAGGTCATTATGTAGGTGGATTTGTAGACTCTTGGAGATGGAACTATAAGTGTAGTTTTAAAGATTTAACTGAAGACCAGCTTTGGGAGATATACTTAGATATAAAGAAATCATGGAAGTAAGAGAGATAATAGATAAAGTATGTGAGACTATAGACAGTCTATACGAAGATGGTGAATTAAGACCTTATATGAGAGTATATGTAGACAAAGACATTATACCTGAAATGTTTAAATCTATAACCGGTACTTATACAGACAACAATCCCGATACTTATATTTTCAAGTATAGAAGTACTTATAATACTGATATAGAATTTGTAGGTATTGATAGTAATTTGATGAATGGTAACCTTATATACTTTGTAGATGGAGAATAAAAAGATAGTAGAATATTACCCTTCAAAAGAAGGATTAAAGAATATATATGGTAAACTTCTTAAATCAGGCGGCACTATAGTCATACCCGAAGTTGGCGATATGACTATAGAATACGACGATTCTGTAAGAAATAAAGTAGTAAGTTCTTATATAAAAGACGGAGAAACTAAAGAGATGGCCGAGTATATAGTTGATTACTTTGAATATATCTATGGAAAATATAAATAACAAACGCTTAATACCCATCTGGTTTAATGATAAAGAATTTGCCCTAGTAGAGGAAGAATTTCTTACTGAAATGAATAAACAGATAGAAAGGTTACTGACTACTAAAACAGATACTATAAAGATAATTCCAGAAGAATGGCAATGGGAAGTAAAACTATGAAAGAAGGAAAAAAGAATGATTTCCAAGACGGTAAACTAAGATGGGATTTATTGCCTTTAGAAGAGATTGAAGATATAGTTAAAGTATATACATCTGGTGCTAATAAGTATGGTGAGAATACTTGGCAATTATTGGACAATGGTTATCAGAGATACAAAGCCGCAATGTTAAGGCACTTACTTGAGTATGAGAAAGGCAATAAGGTTGATGAAGATACAGGTTGTCAACACTTAGCCCAAGTAGCTTGGAATGCAATAGCTATGCTTTACTTAGATAAACACGGAAAAGGAAAGGAGATAAAAGAATGAGTTTTTGGTTTGGTGTTATAGTTGGCATACTTAGTATGTATACTATATATAAAGTTAAGGAGAATTTAAAGTTATGACGTTATATGATCCAGAATTAGCTGAGATAATAAGGAAGGGTACTCCAGTAGAGATACAAAACAAATAGTTTATAATAGAGCCTTCCAGGGGTGGTAAATGTGATAGCTGTTACTTTCAAAATCAATTGAGATGTCCAACAAGAGCTGTTACATACTGTACCTCTAATGGTGGTAACATACTCAAAGAATATGATAGATAGAGAAGCATTGGCTAAAGAGTGGGAAGAATTACTAAGAGAAT
>CALEBD010000223.1 GCA_937944945.1 uncultured Clostridium sp.
TCTCCAGTTTAATTCACCCTCATCTAAGGCTTTGATGAAGATTTCTGCAGACGCTAAGTTAGTGGCAATTGGCACGCTATAAACATCACAAAGTCTGATTAAGGCTTGGATGTCTGGCTCGTGCGCTTGAGCAGTTAATGGGTCTCTTAAGAAAATTACTAGGTCGATATCCTTGTTGACAATTAAAGAACCTATTTGCTGATCACCACCAAGTGGTCCAGAAGCAAGTCTATGTATGTCCAAGTTTGTTTCAGCCATAATTCTTTTCCCAGTTGTCCCGGTAGCATATAAACCGTATTTAGCTAATATGCCTTCATAAGCGATACAAAAGCTAACTAATGTATCTTTTTTCTTGTCATGTGCAATTAAAGCGACATTTAAAATTTTGTGCATAATTACCTCCTAATTTTTGGCTTTGTAATAATATTAAACAAAATAGCAAAAATCTGCAATACATTTTCTGTTAATATTATTATTCTGCACAAAATATTTCAAGGCATTGCCTGTAAACTAACCCCCAATTGCTACAAGCGAATTTTGAATAAACTCTATATCAAGCGGTTCTAGAAAATCAAAAGAGAGAGACATATAATCCAGAAATCTTGATTTAAACAATAATACAAAATCCACAAGTAGTGTGTGTCTGATTTAATAGATTTATATAATAGATTAATATAATAGATTTATCTTTTGGTCAGGTGTTTCGTCCGAGGGGTACGGTTTTCTATACGGGAGGTACGGTGTCTCATCCGTACCGTTTGTAATTGAATCCGAGGGGTGTTGAATTTTTTCCGTACCCTGTTGATTTAAATCCAGGTGGTCTTGATTTTTTTCCATGTCATTTTTATAACAGTAGAGTTTGGTTTTTTATTGATGGTTTTGGATTTAAACCTAGAATATGTAATAATTCAAGCATGAGTTTTTGCTTTAAGTATATAGGATGTTGTCTCAAATTAAAAAAATTATTACTTGGATTATTAGAGCTATTATTCAGAGCTTTATCACTAGAAGATTTATCATCATACTGAATTTCTTTCTGAGTTTTTTGTGATATAACTTTTTCAGGTTTATTTTCATAGTTCTTAATATTGTTAGATGTAATTTTGGAGCTACTAATATTTTTATTTATAATTTTCTCGGATTTAATTACGTTTTGTCTAGCACTTTTGGATTTAGCTTTTTTAGATTTAGACTTACTGTGCTTAGACTTTTTTGATTTAGCCTTCGCATATTTAATAGTTTTAGGCTTAGTATTTTTAGGACTAACTTCTGTATCTTCATTACGGTTATTATAAGATGACATAGCGTCATTATCTACACATATATCTTCAGAACAGTTATTATCAGAACAGATATTGTCAGAAGATATAGCTTTATCATCTAAGCATGGTACTTCATCACAGTTATTATCAGAGCAGATAGTGTTATCATCTACGCATATATCTGCATTATGGTTATTATCAGAAGATATAGCTTTATCATCTAAGCAAGTATCTTCAGCATCATTAAGTTGAGCGGGAGTATAATTATAACTATTTTCCTTTTTCATATTTTTAATATATTTTTCTATAAAAGAGAAGTCTTCTAGCTTAGGAAAATTTTCGGCAGTATTAAAATAAACAAGTGTTTTTTTACTTTTAATAACTCGTTTTTCTAAAACATTTTTATCACACATTTTTTTAAATCTTCTATAAACAGAATCTTTTTTCATATAAAGGATAGTAAGGTCCTCAGCAACAGCACTATAAGAAACAAGATAAAACATCTTGCCATCTATCTCTTTACTAATCATTTTGCCAGAATTTCTAAAATCAACAAACCATCTAAGAATTAATAAATCTGCTGGATCTAACCCTAAATCAATTGCTGCACGCTGCGAAAAACCAAAAAAACTAAATCTCATAATATAAAAGTCCTCCTTTTAAAAATTAGAAAATTACTAGGTAGAATAAAAAGAAGTGTCCATTGCCAGAGGTGAGAAAATTATTATCTACCGTAAAATAGATTTGACTCGATAAAAAATCGAATGTTTGTTTTCTTACTTAAATTATATACTATAAATACTGTATAAAGAAGTAGAAATATGATTTATTTAGAGGGAATATTGTGTGATATTTTATACAAATAGTGGTTTTTGTGATTGAGTTTTGGCGGAAAGAGGGTGTTTTTGGAGGTTTACTTTCGGATTTAAAGTCGTGGGGGTTGGTTTTTGGACCGAGTAAGATGGGGATAGTTTTTATAATAATTTAATATAAAATGTAATTAATTTGAATCATTATATAACGATGGGTTATTTTCAACATGGATTCCGTAAGAGACAATGAAATATTTTAAAGGTTGTGAAAAAGGTTACGTAACGCTTTTTATCAAAAAAAGTAGGTGATAGATTGATCGAGAAAGGTACGTAGCAAAAAATATACTACGTACCTTAAAAAATTAAAAAATAAATTTATTTATTTTCTTTTCTAGCAGCAGCTTCAGGGAATAATTCTTTTAATAAAGCATTTGCAGTTGAATTTATACTGTTTGTACTAGAAATTATTGCGCCTTCATCTGATAATATTTTACCTTTAAAGAAGTTATTTGATCTGCTCCAATCAAATCTCATAACTCTAGAAAGAATATCATTGTATGATAAACCTTTACTATTTTCAGCAGCTTCACTCATAACTCTAGCAGCTATTATTAAACCAACGCCAGATGAAATGACGCCATTTGACCTAATTGTAGATTTTTCTTCCCTAGTTTCTGCATTTAGAAAATCTGATATTATTTTATTCTTTTTTAAGCTATCGAAAAAAACATCGATTTCTAATGATAGTCCACCTAGATATTCAGGATTGTTTCCTAATTCAGTAGACATTTTATTTATACTGGCTCTACTTTGAGAGTTATATGTACCTAATTCTACGATAGCATTTTTTATATTATTTAATGTATATAGTTTTTTGCTATTTTTAGAAACACTAGCTGATAATAATTCTGTGTTTTCATTTAGATAATCTGTACTGTCGATTGTTTCAGATGTTAATTTTGATAATGGATCTCTAGTATTAAATAGCGTATTTATTGTTGCTGTAGTAGTCTTAGCATTTTGGTTAATATCTACGAAATCTTGACGTATTTTCATATTATCTGTTTCAAAAACTATATTACATAATAAATAATTCCCTTGTATACTATCAGGATCTTCTATTGCTAATTCAGCGATTGCCTTAGATCTGTGGTTACCATCCAAGCAGATAAAAACAAACCCTAATGGAATAGTTAATACACCAAAAAGTGAACCTATTTCTTTAGCTTTCTGATAAACAGATTCCATACTTTCAAATTGATCCATATCATCAAAGACAACGGGCGCAAATGGTAATTTTTCTCTAGTTACTAATGTTATAGGCGGTATTGTGAAATTATCTTTATTATCCATAATATAATGTTTTAATTCCTTAACATGTTTAGCATCTAAGAATCTGTTTACAACATCTGATGATATAGCAGTATCTTTCTTCTTAACTTGAGTAGTTTGAACAAGTGTGCCTATAACAGAAAATGGTAATACAGTAGCAAACCAATATCTTCCCCCAGAAAAATATAAAAGTGAATGTAAGCCTGTACCACTAAAACAAGATGTTTTTTTGACTGGATTTGCTAATATCGTATTTACTTTATTGTTATTATCATCTGATAATTTTGTATTTAATACATTTTTCATATTTTCATACCCCTTTCTTTTTTTATAATTAAAGTATAGCGATATATATTTTGCACGTCAATAAAAAAATGTAAAAAAATACCAATAATACGTATTACGTTAAAAGTTCGAGAGTTTTAAGAACATAATAACTTTCTTGTTGGCTTTTTATTTATATAATAAAAGGATTTTCAAGTAAAGTGTTGTAAAAATAATATATGATAAAATTATAAACTAAGACAAAAAGATTATATTTTATTAGTGTATACGATATTGATAATATCTTTTGTTAAAGGATATAATATTGACAAAGATAATAGAGTATAGAGGAGAAGGATAGCTATGAGTATAGATATTTATAAACTATCGGAAACTAATGAAGTTGAGTGCAAAGAAGCTAGTGGTGGCTTACCAAAAGATTTATGGGAAACTTATTCAGCATTTGCAAACAGTAATGGTGGAATAATATTACTTGGCATAAAAGAGAAAAACGGAAATTTTAGTGTACAAGGTTTAGACAATATAGATAAAATAAAGAAAGATTTATGGGATAATTTAAATAATCCTAAAAAAGTTAGTGTAAATATAATTAGTGATGAAAATGTAAGTGTAAGAGAATATGATGAAAAATTTATATTAGAAATAGTTGTTCCAAGAGCGGATAGAAGACAAAAACCTGTCTATATAGGTGAAAATCCTTATAGTGATAATAAGCATGGTGGAACTTTTAGAAGAAATCATTCTGGAGATTATAAATGTACAAAGAATGAAATTGATAGGATGATAGCAGATTCACTTGATAAATCGCAAGATGGAATAATACTAGAAGGTTTTACAATAGATGATTTAGATATAGAAACTATAAGTAATTATAGAAATAGGCTGGGAAGTCTAAAACCTTCACATCCATGGATAGGATTAGATATAAAAACTTTTTTATATAGGTTAGGGGCTTATGGTAAAGATAGAACAAGAGGCATAGAAGGTGTAACAGCTGCTGGTCTTTTAATGTTTGGACAGGAAAGAGAAATACTAGAAGAATTCCCAAAATATTTTCTAGATTATAGAGAAAAATTCACAGAAAATAGATGGGATTATAGAACGAATTCAGCAGAAGGAACTTGGTCAGGTAATATATATGATTTTTATTTTAAAATAATAAATAGAATAACGGACAATTTAAATGTACCATTTAAATTAATAAATGGGATTAGACAAGAGGATACAAGAGTTCATGATGCTATAAGAGAAGCTGTAGCAAATGCAATAATACATGCAGATTATAGCTTGGAAAGAGGAATTGTTATAGAAAGACAAAATACATATTTTAAATTTTCTAATCCAGGATCACTTAGAATATCTATAGAAGAAGCTATGAATGGCGGGATTAGTGATCCAAGAAATGTAAATATATTTAAAATGTTTAACTTAATAGGGGTTGGAGAAAGAGCGGGTTCAGGTCTTGAAAATATTAGAAAGGCTTGGAAAGAGCAAGAATGGGAGACTCCAAATTTAAATGAAACATATAATCCAGATAGAGTAGAGTTAATATTAAGCACTAACTCATTATTGCCTAAAGAAAGTGTTGATTTTATAAAAAATATATTAGGAGATGAATATAATAACTTAGATAAAGATGAAAAAATGGCTT
>CALEBD010000224.1 GCA_937944945.1 uncultured Clostridium sp.
TTTCATCGTTGTTGTTTTCTCCTATGAATATACCACCTGAAATCATCTTATTATAAAAACATTCTTTGATTTGTGTGTACCCCTCAATATTATGTATTATCTGCACCAATACCTTATATCCATTTTCACTTGCACGCTCGATTACCGAACTTGTAAACTCTAAAAAATAAGGACTCCTTGTAATTCTATTTTTCATACCATCTTGTCTTTCATTAATATCAATTATAAAAAGACCTATTACCTTGTTTTTTGCCCCTGCTAACATTCTTGCAGACGCATGTGGTACATAATCATATTCTTCAATTACTTTTAATACCTTTTGCCTAGTCTCCTCAGGTACATTCGGGTAATTATTGATTACTCTAGATACAGTACTCCTAGATACACCAGCAATTTTTGCAATATCATTACTCTTCATAAAACCTCCAATCAACTTTGTGAACGCGCGTTTATTTTCATAATCATATAGTAGTTGATATGTTTATAACTTTCAATAGTTTTTTTACATTTTTTTACAATAAAAAAACTACTAAGCCATAAACTTAGTAGTTTTTTAAATTTATTGTTCTAAATATTTATCAAATATTATAGTTGCTAGTTCTTCCTTTGTTAAAGTTTCAATACTAGGTATATCACATAAGTCCATTTCTAATAAAAATTCTCCTAATTTTACTTCAAGATATGAGCCATTATCATCTGATTTAATTTCCCATCCTTCTAAGTCAGCTACTATATTTGCAATTCTTTGTTCTTTAGTCATTTTTACACCTCTTTTTTATTTTTATGTAATTATACTTTAGTTTAACTTTTATTTTGAATTTTATCAATCTAGTTATTAAATATAATATATACTTGTATTTTATTTATAGGTTAAAATACAAAAATCAATAAAGGCCCCTTTTAGCAATGATAAAATTATCAAAGTCTTAAGGGGCCCTTTTATAAACTATAATGTTTGATGTATTTGATTATCTCTACAAATTTGATCTATATAAATATCTTTTTCTACATCTATAAATACTTTAGCTATAACTTCATAAGCTTCTGCCCATGCATTTAATACTTCTTCTGTTGCCGCATCACCTAAAACTTTTTTTATCGCTAATAATAAATTTTCACCTACTATTGGATAATGTGCTGCTTTTACACTTGAATTAACATGAGCCATTCCTATTTTCTTTACCGCTGGTAATAATGCATCTAAATTATCTATATTTTGAGCTGCTGCTAATATTGTCATTGCTAGTGCTTCTGGTTGTTCTCCAGACTCTTGTCTAGCCATATTAAACATAGCTTTTACTTCTGGTTTATTTTCAAACATTGTATTGTAGAAAGTTTTTGTTATTTCTACTCCATGTTCTTTTAATACTGGTACTGTACTTTTTATTATATCTATTGTTTTTTGACTTAACATAATTGCTATCTCCTTAATGTGTATTTTGTGTACACTTTGTTTATATTAGAAATATACCCCAGTATTTTTTGTGTAAACATTTTTTGAGAAATATATTTATATTTTACTTTTCCCACCTAAAAAAAGCTCATAGAAATCTACAAGCTTTTTATCAGTAATCCCCTATTTTTTTCTCTTTACAAAATATCTAGTATGAAGCAATTCATGTGCCTTATGACTTAGCGGATGGTCCAAATATTTATCATAAATCGCCTGAACCTCTGGATTTTCTTTTGAAACTCTCATATTTTTCTCTCTATCTATATTATTTAAACCTTCTCCACGTTTTTGTAAAATTGCGTCCTTATTTTTTCTAACTTTAGGTTGGCCGCCACCGCCAACACATCCACCAGGGCAAGCCATAATTTCTATGGCATGGAAAAATTCTTCTCCATCTCTTATTTTGTCAAGCATCTTGCCGGCTTCTTCTAGACCATGAGCCACACCTATTCTAAGTTTTATATCTCCAACTTCCACATCACAAGCTCTAAATCCATCAAAACTTCTAAGGCTCTCAAATTCCACATTTTCAATTTTTTCGCCTGTCATATTTTCTAGAGCAGTTCTAAGTGCGGCTTCTATAACTCCACCAGTTCTACCAAATATAATTCCTCCACCTGTATATTCTCCCATGACTTGGTCTATTTCTTCCCCTTCTATTGTTTTTAAATCAATGCCTGAGTCTTGGAATATTTTAATTAATTCTCTAGTTGTTATAACATAATCAACATCATAATTAAGACCACGAGAAAATTCCGGTCTAGATGCTTCGTATTTCTTGGCAATACAAGGCATTATGGCAACCGAAGTCACTTCATCTCTTTTTAGTCCTTTTTCCTTCGCCCAAATATCTTTAGCTACAGTCGCAAACATCTGCATAGGTGATTTCGCACTAGATGGCACATCTAACATATCACCATAATTTTGTTCTATAAATTTAACCCATGATGGACAACATGATGTCAGCATTGGAAGTTTTACACTTTTATCTCCTGAAAAATATCGTTCCAGTCTATTTTGCAATTCCGCAGCTTCCTCCATTATAGTTAAATCTGCTGCCCAAGATGTATCAAACACATAATCCACGCCCAGTTTTCTAAGTCCTGCTGCCAATTTATGCTCCACATTATCCCCAGCTTCAAAACCAAAAGCCTCCCCTATAGCAACTCTAACTGCCGGTGCCATTTGAGTGATGACTAATTTGTTAGGAGTTGATAAATCTCTGATAAATTTCAAAGTATTGTCTCCTGCTGTTATTGCATCAACCGGACAAGCAGATAAACATCTACCACAGTGAGTACATCTGTTGTAATCTATGCGTCGTTGTTCCTTTTTCTCTCCTGCTATACAATCAACAGGGCAAACCCTTTGGCAAATTCCACATCCTATACATTTTTCTGTTATAGTAAGTTTAATTAGATTGTTACATTGCATAGTGTAGCATCTGTCATCTTCAATATGTTCTTTGATTTCGTCATAATAATTTTCAATGATTTCTTCCATTATATTATGCTTTTGATTTAATTCTTCTTTCACTTCTTCTGCTAAAGATCTAAGTATATAAAGGTCCCTCATATTTGATCTGCCTTTACTTATTCTATCAAGTATTTGCCAAACTTTTTCTAAAGGCTCTTGTACTTTAGCATAATCTTTCAAACTTCCTTCATTTTGCATCAAACCAATTACCGAATCTGTATAAAACTTGGCATACTGAACTATACAATCCTCTTCTGATAATACATTAATTGCCCTAATATAATTATCAAACAAATCAAAATCTAGCTCTTTGTCCAAATCTTCTTTAGATAAAAATCTACCATATGGCGGAACTCCCACATGTGCTCCTTTAAATTCTCTTTTGTCTAAAATTCCTCCTGCCAATTCTATAATTTCCGCAAGAGTAGCACCCTCTGGCACCTCAACTATTCCACTATTATTTATCCTTCCACATATAGCAACTTTTCTTTTAGAATTATTAGTCATATTTTTTAGCTCTTCTTCACTGAAAACAGAAAAAACAGAGCCTCTATCACTATGTATCATAGTCGGCTTCATATTTGTCATATTTTTCACTCCTTTATGTCGACCTTATAACTTTTTATTCTGTTTATTTTTTGCTTAATTGTGGTTTTTTATTATTGATTTGTGAAAAATTTTAAATGGAAAGGATAAAATAATAGCACTTCGTTATTGAAGTGCACTAATATAAATTATATTCTAAATATGTTTTCTAATTATATAAATCAGTTTAGTATTATACTCTATCTTCATAGTTATAATAACAGTAAGCTAAAGAAGGTAAATAACCTAAATCAATCCTCTTATCATCTCCAAATTCAACTACTATCCAGTTGAATCCTTCTAACTTATCAGCTATCTCTTTTTTAAACTTAATTAAATCTTCTTTACTATACTATCACTTTAACGCTATCGTTAATTCTCCTCCAAAATTATTTATTATGAATCTTTCATCTACTACAATTTGTTCTTTTTCTATAGAATAGTTA
>CALEBD010000225.1 GCA_937944945.1 uncultured Clostridium sp.
TTGATTACTACACAGATTTTTTAGAAAGTAGTAAAGCAGGTAATGGTAATTTGGATGCAAATTATATTGCACAAATAAGTGGTGTATCTGTAGACGGTATTATAGCTGAGATTAGATTAGAGAAAGATAATGTAGGTATAGTAGTTTTCTTAAAAGACCCTAACACTTTAGAGCAACTAACTGCAGATTTAAATGGTATCTTTGAAGTTACACAAGTTGCTGATAAAGGAAGTGTGTCTTTAGATAATACTTCCCTAACAAAATACATCATCAATGGTATTCGTTAGTGTACACAATAAAACATTATCTTTGAATATGTATTCAGTATATTAACCTGAAATAGTAATTAGTGATAATAGGTTCTATCGCTAAATAGTAATTAGTAGTATTAGCTATACATGTAGTTCGGGGGATGGTTATTTCTACATGTATATGCTAATATAAGAATATTATAATTTAGTATTCTTATATTAGCATAAGCTAAAAATATAAATAAAATTAGTAGGAGGAGTTTAAATGCTACAAAATGTAAATTTAAAGACTACAGCGAAGGCGAAGACTGTAATTCAAAAAGGAGAAGAAAAATTACATGAGCATTATAGTGTTTATAATGTGGACACTAGAAAAAGATTATTAGTAGGTGTTGATGGAGGTTCTACACAAACAAGAGTTCTTATCATAGACAACTTAGAAGAACCAGATACTGAGTTATATACAATACCTTCAACATCATCTTTTGTTGTAAAAGATTTAGAAATAAGAAATCAAGGTGAAAATCTATATGATGTTATGGATTCATATATAACAAACTTAGCTAGTTCAGCTGAGCCAATTTTCACAAAAGAAAGAGTTATTAGAGGAAATAAGAAAGTTGACTTTAATGGTACAGAAGAAAGAATTTCTTCTACTAACCAAAAGATTTCTTCTAAACCATTCTATATTAACATAATTGATGCTATTGGATATGCTATTGTTCAAAAGTATACAGAAATACCAAAACAAGTTGATATTATATTAGGTGTTGCTTTACCTCCAGACGATAGAGCGTCTCAAGTAAACATTGATAAGTTTAACTCAATAATTAACAACAGCTTCAAATGGGCAAATGAAGAGTTAGGTGTTGAAATAACTATAAATGTTATAGAAAACATTGTTAGAACAGAGCCTGAAGCATTTATCATGGCTTATCATATTACTCAAGAAGAAGAAATTCCTGAGGTAGAATTACACATTAATGCAGGTGGAAGAAGTATTGGTATAGAACTTCTTGAAAATGGTAGAGCAATAGATTCAGTTAGTAAAACATTAGCTTATGGTGGAGCTCCAATGTTAGAAGATTTAGGTAACTTAATATCTAAGTCTGAAGGTGGAAGAAAACCATCTAATAAAGCATTAACTGAAGCCATCAAAACAGGTTTATTAAAAGTTGGTAATACAACAAAGGACATTACAGACTATATCAAAACTATCAAAAAGCAATATGCTGATAGAATCTATAATGATGTAATCAAAGAAGTGTTTGATGTTCAAAGAGAAATAACTTTAAATGATGTTAACATTATATCTATTTCAGGTGGTACTTTCTCTGAAGGAGAGTGTGGCATTTCTGTAGCAGAATACTTAGAAGAAGATTTCAAGAAAGCGGCTCCAAATACTGATTTTGTTTATATCGAATATAATTATATTCCACTAGGATTAGCATTTAATTTATTTAATGAATATGGTGGATTTATAGAAGATGTAAGCTATGGTGAGGTAGATGAATCAGCTGTGGAAATGACAGAAGAAAATCTTGATATTGAGAATTAATATTAAGTAAAAGATGGTGATTTAAGTGAGTGAAGATAACATTGTCTCAGCTGTTACATTAGGTGGCGGTGTTATTTATGTAAGTGATGAAGAGACAGAGGACTTTTTGGCAACACTAATAGATAAGGGAATTCTTTGGGAATTCCTTTCTTCTATTTTAACAGAGTATGTTAAGGGTGGTAGACATAAAGACTTTTATGAACAGCAAAATAACTTAGACGAAATAGCAGAAAATCTAAAACAATTAAAAGTAATGACAGAAACAAATAAAAATTTAGAAAATGAAATGGTTACAATGAAAGACCAAATGGCAACTATGATGAAACTAATGTCATCATTAAGTACTAGTAATGTTGTAACAGTTGCTCCTAATAGTGTACCTGCTGTTAGTGTAGCAGAACCTAAGACAGAACCAGTAGTAGCCAAAAAGAAAGTTGCACCAAAACCACCAACAGGTAAAACAGGTGGATTTGCGGCAATGGCTAAAAAGGCATCTGCATTTAACCGTAAGTAAGGAGTGATTTAATGGATTATGCTTCTTTTTGGGGCTTGACAGCTCCACAGCTTGTATTACAGGATGTAGACTTAACTACATTTGGTAAAGCTGTGAGTCTATTAAATAATGCACAAGACTCACATAAGCTAACTTCTTTCAGAATGGAACTAGATGAATTGTCTAATTTTCTTACTAACAAACTGCATTTTGATTATAAGGATGCAGAGATAAGAAAGAAGGCTAGACAACTTGAATTATCTAAACTTCATTATGAAACAGGTAAAGAAGTTAGAAAATCAAAACTAATTCCAAAGGAAGAAATTCCTGCATTTGAGAAAATGATAAATAGTTTTCCTAAAGAACTTTCATCATATATCATGATAGATGGTAATAGAGTAGATATATCTGAGTCGGCATTAAAAATTATAAAATGTTTTCTAGGTAAACAATATATAATTGATGACTACAGAAAGAACATAAAAGTTAATGCTTCTCAAGAGATTTTAGTTTTTAATAGAAAACTGGAAGATGTAATCTATGGTAAAGAACAATCTATTAAATATAGATATATGCAGAAAATATCTAGTTCTAAAGATAATGAAGCTATTCTAACAGCTACTATAGCTTCTATACAAAAAGATATTTCTATCTTAAAGAAACTTATAGATTATAATGAACAAGACAATACAAATACATCACAGGAACCTCTAGGTGTTTCTTCTAAGCAATTATCTATGTTACCTGTAAAGTATGATAATTTTATAAAGAACTTAAAGAAGTTAGGAATATTAAAAAGAGTAACTTACTCAGACCTTAATATTCTATTAGAGATTTATTCTTGGGCACAAGACTTAACACTAGAGTTTTATAACTCAGAGTTTGGATTAGACTTGTCTAAAGAAGAAATGGAGAAGGTATTCTTAGAGTTAGATAAGTTAGGATTAGTTGGATTAAATTTATATGCTACTGATTTCTTACTTAATAGTTTAATGAGTATCTTATTAGTTAAGCCGTTTAACTTTAGTATCCCTAGCGAAAGTGGCTTAGCTTTAGTTATAACAGAAATAGACAGAGCACTTGATTCTCGTATCAAGTTTGGGGAAGGGATATAAATGCGAAATAAATTAGTAATTTTTGATGTATCGCCTTTTATCTATAGTGCTATGGGAATAGATAAATATAGGAATGATACTCTTTATGATTTTCCAGTAGGTGGAATTAAGAATTTATTAAAGCACGTATCTTCCGTATTAAGAAGTTATGGTGATGTCGTACTTTGTTTCGACTCAAGAAGTTTTAGAAAAGATATAAACCCTGCGTATAAGGCAGGTAGACAAAAGAATCCTTTAGTTTATGCTCAATTGGATTTATTATATGAAGTGCTTCCTAAATGTGGGATAGTTTGTTTGAAAGAAGAAGGTTTAGAAGCTGACGATTTAATATATAATGTTGTCGAAGCTAATCAAAGCGAATACCTTGTGATAGAAATAATGGGAACAGATTATGACTTAACTCATAATGTAGCATACACAAATGTTTTATTCCGTTCTATAACAACACAGGTACATGGTGTTTCACCTTCTAATTTTACCACAGCAATTATTCCTGGTAAGAAGCTTTTATATAACACTATAGCCGCATATAAAGTATTTTGTGGTGATAATTCAGATAATATAGCTGGGTTCAAAGGTACAAATCCAAATATAACTGGAGAATTATTATACAATAAATATATTCAATTAATATCTAATCTAAACTTAGAACCAAAAATATTACGAAGTCGTGCATTACTCGAAAAATTTATAGCTAAGTGTGGTAGTATCCTAACTGATATAGACAGAATGAAATTGAAGACTAACATGGATTTGGTATATCCTCGTGTAGTCAAAGGTGATTTTAAACAAGTTACCATCAGAAAAGGAATGAACTTAGCTCCTTTACAAAGTGTCTTATCGACATTTGAAGATAAAGTTTCATTAAGGTCTTTGGATTTAAAAATAAATTCTATAGACACAAGTATAGTTAGTAAAATGAAAATAATGGCTCAAGATTTGAAAACTGGAGAGTATTCTATTGATAATAATAGACCTTTTAGAGATGTAGGAATTAATACTGAAGTAGTTAATCTCAAGGAGTTTTAAATGTATATACCTTACTACCAAGTAAATCCTTTTATACTTAATTCATATAAATTAAGATATACGAACCTGTTAACCTTTCAACCGAAAATAACATTAGAAAGTTACATTAAAAGCCAATTACATTGTAATATAGTAACTCCTATCTATGGAAGAAGTTTATTACAGTACAAGGAGGCTTTTGATTGTTTAACAGGCAATAGTGAAAATATTAAGAGTCTTCAGAAAGTACTGCAATGGTATTATGAGGATTTAGGGAATTTTATTTTAAATACATTTAAGTATTTAGAAGAAGATTTCAGCATTATTGACACAAGTATTCTAAAACCTTCTTTACATCTCGGAAAGGTAATTTCTTTGAATAAAGTAGAATCGGATTTAGAAATAATATTAAATGAAAATCGACCTGTGGAGGATGGAGAATTTGATTATATAAAAATATTATTAGAAATAAATCTTTTGCAGGTGCCAGATTTGAAACCAAGTCGTATACTAGCAGAAATGTTAACAATGAAGTTTATAGCTTTTCAAAAAGAAAGCTATGTGATAGGAGTGAAATAATGGGAATGCAAACTTTTAAAGTTGTTTGTAGAAAGGGTCAAGGTGAAGCTCTCGGTAATTTACTTAGGGATATAGCTTATTCTTATATTCCTTGTTGGAGACCTATTGCATATTCTATCGATAAGAAAGTTAGTAATATTTTATATAGTGAAGATACTATATTACAAGATATGATTGAATTTTCTTGTAACTTAGCAACGCTTAATTTTAAGGTTAAGCAAGAAATAAATACTGACTTTGTTGTTGAACATTATACTTTCAAATCTCACTTAACAAGTGATGACTTGAAGAAGGGTTCAGTGATAGAGTGCATTAGTGAAGAAAGCGTTGGTCTGTTAGATAGTGTGAAGGAGGAACCTATTACAATTACTATATATTACAGAAAAGCTTTCGGTGTAATACCTGTGAGTGAAAATATATCTTTTTTACGTGGAAAAGGTGAATCAAGAAAAGAAGTAAAAGTAATGTCTTCGAATCATACTGTATTATAATCTTTTGCTTATAAGGTAGAAGATTATAGTCTTGATGAAGAAGAATTAGAAATGCGTATTAGTACAAAGTCAATTGATGAAAAAGAACTTTTAAATCTTAGTATAGATACTTGTATTAAGACTCTATCTAATTTTAAAAATAAAATATAAATTTAAATATTAATAAATTTCTAAGTTACCCTATCTTATGTGTGATGTTTAAAACATGACTACATAATTGCGGTATCTTATAACAACTTGATAAACAAAGGAGGTAGTAACATGCAGGTTAATTTGAAAACATTATTAAATAAGAAAGCTGTTCCAAATGATACAGCAGATGTTGGGACAAGCTTAAATACCATGACCTACTCCGAGTTAGAATCTAGTAATATAGATGGAATGCCAGAGCAAATTGTCGTTGTAGATAATGCAGAATGGATAGCTTTTAGTAAATCTAAAAACATTTATTTTTCTGGAAATAGCAAGGGGGAAGTTGGGAAATTCTGTATCAATGAAGAGCAATTTACTATTTCTACTTTAAAGAGAAATAGATTACATCCTAAGTTTAATAAAAATTTTAAGATAAGAAAAGGAGATAGAACAATGGAAGATGTAAAAACAAGTGTTGACACAATTTTAGATGATGTTAATTTAGACTCAACTGATTTAGGAGGAGATTTCGCTGGATTAGGTGATATCGATTTAAATTTAGGTGATATGGCAGGTGCTGATAACACAGCAACTAATCCATTAGATGCGTTTGATAATATAGAAGCAGGAGTAGCTGGTACTTCAAAAGATGACCCAAAACAAGAACAATGGGATGCTATAACTACAGCTATAGCTGATGTAGAATTAGCAGATATCACAGAATTATCAATATTTAACAGAAACTATGGTGCTTTATATGGACATATCACAGCTAATGATGAAGCTATCAAGTTCGGTACTAGCACTAAGAAGGTTATAGACCCTGTAACAAAGAAATATAAACTTGTTGAAACTGCTACTCAAGACATTAAAGATAGATATGCAAGAGGAGAAGATATCTCTGATATAGATGATACAAACTTTGAAACAGAATTAGTATTAACTAGAAGACACGTTGCTCCTGGTAAAGTTTTAGGTTCTGTTATAGCTATACCTGAAGGTGGATTTAAAGCTATGTCTGAATTAAGAAGCTCTAACAAAATCAGCCCAGATGCTTCAAAGACTGATGTTAAGTTCTTCTTATATAACATTGATGAAGCTATGCAAATCATAGTTAACTTATTTGATTCTCAAATCCCTGAAGCAAAAGAAACTTATATGGATGCGGCTTCTGTTGTTAAAGTTGCTACAAGAAATTCTACTAAGAAAGATAAAGATACAGGATTATCTGTAACAACTACAAAATTCATCTTAAAGGCTGAAGGAAGATCAAACTTAGTTGTTCCAACTGCTTATTTACCAATTAAAACATACAAGACTGTTTCTTTAGACGGTGCTATATCTGAAGAAGATGCACAATTATTAGCTTTATCTTCATTCCACAACCTATACACAGAATACAAGGGTTCAAGCAAACATGCTAAATTAAGAGATGAAGATAGAGGATTAATCTCTAAAACTCCAGAAGGTGTATTTGCTTCTGAATACTTCAAAGCTGATGCTTCAGCTAGATTAGCATTAAAGGTTAAACCTTACTATGTAAAAGACAAAGAAGCTGTTTTAGAACATTTAGAAATCCCAGTTAAGAAGAACATGTCTAAAGATGCAAGTAAGACAACTTACAGATATGTTACTTTCGACTGCACAGGAAACACAGAAGGTGAAGGTGCAACATTAAACTCTTTAGCTTTAGCGGCTTCAGGTAGAAAGTTCTCTACATTCTACAATGCAGTAGGTGGAGCAGAAGTTCTTAACAAAGAATCTTTATCTGGATTAAAAGCTAAGAAGAAGAAGAAATCTGATGAAAGCAATGCAACAGATGCTAAAACAATCAGAGCATTAATGAATGTTGCTAGTATGGGAAGCTCAGGACCAGTTAAATTCGCTGGAACTATAGCTACAGCTAGTCAATCAGTTGATGAAAAGATTTACGCTGCTAGATTTTCAAAATAATAAACAAATAAGATAGATGATATTTTCATCTATCTTATTTTTTAAATACTCATAATTTAGTGGGTACACACCAAAGCCCATATTTAATACATGTATACCAATACAAATAGGATTCTGTAATTTGAAATTAAAATCACATAAAGATGACAGATTTTTCAGTATTTTAGCTGTTATCCATATACTATGAAAGCTAGATTTATTTCGTAGGCAAATACCTCTTATATTATATATTACGTGTGCCCATTAAATTATGAGTATTTTTAAGAAATTGGTTGATTACTCCTTTCTATATTATAATATTTTTTCAAATTATAACCTAATGTTTCCAAGGTTAAACAATTCAAATACTCATGTTCATGAATACCATACTGTAACCGATGTTTTGTTGTTGTTTTACGGTTACGGTAGTGAACAGCGTATTATGTTCGGTATTCTCTAAAATCAAGGGTGTGTGTATTGTAGCACACACCCTTTTTCGTTGAGGGGGATTTTTATGTTGAAGAAATCTGTAGCTTATTTAATAGCTATAATGATGGTCATTATTATTTGTTTAAGCCTAGTGGCTTGTAATACAAGAGAAACAAAAGAGAATATTAAACAGGATATACAAAAGGTGAAAGATGCGACAGAGGAAAATCGACCTGCTGATAAATTAATAAATGGTATATTAGGGGGAAAATCTGATAATAATTAATTATAGATTTTAAATTTATTTTAAGGGGGAGAATTTATGGAATACCTAGTATTCGGACTTTTTATCTTTTTCATTTTATTATTAATATTTTATGTGATACAGTCTATAGGGTTAGCACGTATAGCTAAATCAATAGATAAGTCGACTGTATTGGGTTGGATACCTATATGTAATGTGTACGTAATATTTAAAGCCGGAGGAGCAAATCCAAATTGGTTATGGTATGTATTAATAATACCAATACTTGATACTGTAGCTTACTTATTCCCTATAGTAATTACAATGATAATTGTTGTATCATGCTATATATTCTTATTTGCTATGACAGTTTATCAATATGTGTTGATGTATCGTATAGGTAAAAAATATAATGTATCTGTAGTATTATTTATATTGTCAATAATTATACCTTTTATAGGTGCTATATACTATTATATTGCAGGTGCGAGAGCAAAAGAACAAATGGATGCTATAAATTAAATCAAGGTTTAATATAGCTAGAGGGTATATAAAGTTGTATACCCTTTATGGTGTATTAAAACTTATTAACATTATTGAAATCAATTTATTCTGTATAGTAAAATGTGAGGTGATTATGTATGATGTACAGAGTGCAAGGAATACTAGGGACTAAGAGTAAGTTGGCTAGACACTTTGGAATTAAAGTAAGTACTGTTAATGATAGAATTAAGAAAGGTATGACATTAGAAGAAGCTTTGACAAAACCAGTACGTAAGACATATACTGTTGATAATAAGACAGCAAATCTTACAGACTTATCAAAGCAGTATGGTATAAAACTAGCTACAGTTTCTACTAGAATACAGTCAGGTATGTCAGTAGAACAGGCTCTAAAAACTAAGGTAACTAAAAGACCTGTTTATAAAATTGGTGATGCTATATTTACTTTAAGTGAAATATCAAAAATAGCTAATATAAACCGTTCAACATTAAGTGCTAGATTAAAAAATGGAATGTCAATTGAGGAAGCTATTACCAAGCCACTAGCGGGTCATAATACAGTAGGAAAGCATACAGGTAGTTTAAGA
>CALEBD010000226.1 GCA_937944945.1 uncultured Clostridium sp.
GATTGAACAGTTCCACCAGATATAACCCCAATAACTTGTTTTATTTCTTTTCCTTGTATTTGTTCTGTTGTGACTACTATCATTTTTATTCCCCCCTAAAAATAATTTCTACACTTTTAATTATATATTCTCATTAACAAAATATAACTCAGCTTTATTCATCTTTATCTGATTTTTTACTTCCCTTTTTGCGCGCTTTTACACATTCAGTAAGCAGGTATTCTATCTGTCCATTTATAGATCTAAATTCATCTTCTGACCACTGAGCAAGCTCATTCCACAGAGTTGGCGAAATTCTAAGCAAAATTTGTTTTTTGCTTTTGTCCTTTTTATCAGCCATAACTATCTAATAAATTGAACCACTATTTACTATTGGCTGTGCATCTTTACTTCCACATAATACTACAAGTAAATTACTCACCATAGCAGCCTTTCTTTCGTCGTCCAACTCAACAACTTCTTTTTCACTTAGAGAATTAAGCGCCATCTCAACCATTCCAACAGCACCTTCTACTATTTTTTTACGAGCTGCTATTATTGCCTCTGCTTGTTGACGTTGTAACATTGCTGCGGCAATTTCTGGTGCATAAGATAAGTGAGTTATACGAACTTCTTCTACTTCTATACCTGCAATTTCTACACGCTTTTGAAGTTCTTCTTTTAATTTATCAGCTATCTCTTGACTACTTCCACGAAGAGACTTTTCACTGTAGTCTTCTGTATCTTCTGAGTCATATGGATAAAGTCTCGCTACATTTCTTATTGTAGAGTCACATTGTATTGATAAAAATGTCTTGTAGTTTTCTACGTTAAATACAGCTTTTGTAGGATTTATAACTCTCCAAATAACTATTGTTCCTATTATTATAGGATTTCCTAATTCATCATTTACCTTTTGTTTTTGGTTGTTAAGAGTCATAGCTTTTAAAGATATTCTCTTTGTATTTGATGTTGTAGTTTCTTTTTCTGAATCCTTCTCACCAACTTTACTCAACTTAGTAACTTGTGATTCATAAGTTGGATTTATCGCACTTACAAATGGATTTATAAAGAAGAAACCTGGCTTTTTAATTGTCCCGTAGTATTTACCAAATAAGACAAATACTATAGATTCATTTGGATTTACTATTTTTAAACCACAAAATATAAATATCGCTACAATAAATAAAATTATTGTAACTATTAAAAATATATCATTTTCAGCATTAACTAAGTTTATGAACCCAAACACTGGTGATAAGATAAATAATAATATTCCTATAAAAAGAGCTATCCACCCACTTATAGGGTTTAATTCCTTTTCTTCAATTGAACTATCTTGTTTCAATAAATTTTTCTCACCCATAGTTTTCCCTCCTAATTACTTCTTACAAATATTATTAAGTATAATTTTGATATTATTTTGATATCATTTTTATACTTAAATAATAATCTTTTATTTATTTATTTTCCAGTTACATTATTGTAACTTTTATCATATATAACCAAATATCATGACCCAACTTTATAACTTATGATATTTACACCTTCGTTTGTAACTTATGTACAATAGTAAACAAATGGAAAATATAGTATAATTCTAATAAGAAAATTTTTACTTTTACAGTTTAGATAAACATATTTTCTGTAAAAGATATACTGCTCTACTTGAATTAAGGGCTATTTTTTTTATAAGGGGGAATTTTAAATGTCCAATTCTAAATTTGCTAGAAAAGGATGTCGTGAGTGCTATGCTTGTGTCAGAGTATGTCCTGCTGATGCAATAGTTATAAAAGATGGCCAAGCCGATATCCTTGCAGATAGATGTATTTTTTGTGGGAGATGCTCAAAAGCCTGTCCTCAACATTATCGAGTGGAAAAAATGAGTATAAGTTCAGTAAAGGAGTTTATAAAAAGTGGTGAAAATGTAATTGCATCAGTCGCTCCTAGTTTTGCATCAGCATTTGGCAACCAAAGTTTAAAAATACCATCAGTTCTTAGACATCTCGGTTTTAATCATGTGGAAGACTCAGGAATTACAACAAAACCTATTTTTGATATATACAATAATTATGCAGACAAGGACGACAACAAAAACTACATTACTTCTATGTGTCCTACAATCGATCACCTTATTCAAAAGCACTATCCCGAATTAACTGACTCAATTATTCCAGTCGTGCCTCCGTTTATAAGCCATGGGCGATTTCTTAAACATAAATACGGTACAGAAAGCAAGGTCGTATTTATCGGTCCCTGTATTGCAAAGAAAACCGATGCAGCCAAAGAAATCTGTGTTGATGAAGTTTTGACTTTTTATGAGCTACAAAAATGGATTCAATCTGAAAAAATAAATTTAGAGGACTTTCCAATTGAGCCATTTGACTATGTATGTAATGATAAAATATTATTCCCAATACCAGGAGAAACTGCTGATTTTTTAGAAAAGAAAAATCCGAAAAAGACAGTTTTCTGTGTTGATGGTATTGAAGATTGCAAAAGTGTTTTAAACTCTATAAGAAATAATAAATTTGAAAATACATTTTTTGAAATGAATGCGTGCAATCATGGTTGTCTTTATGGTTCTGATTTGGACAAAGATGATAGATGCTTTTTTGAAGTTAAGCGAGATTTAATAAATAATAAACAGAAATATATAGATTTATTCCAAGCAAATGCAGTAGACAACCCATACCAAGATATTGCACTCGATGTTTTGCTTTATAAGAAATATCCACCTAAACCCTTCCATCTAGAACAACCGACAGAATACGAAATTAGGGAGATTTTAAAGACAATGGGAAAAACTATCCGCTCCGATGAGTTAAACTGTGGTAGTTGTGGTTATAGAACATGTCGCGAGAAAGCAATAGCAGTATTTAACGGACTTGCAGAACCGTCAATGTGTCTTCCTTATATGAGAAATAAAGCCGAGAGCTTATCTAATATAATTTGTGAATCCTCGCCTAATTTAATTGGGCTTATCGACAAAGACCTGATGATTATCGAATTAAATCCTGCCGCAGAGTCGTTTTTTAAGATAAAAAAAGACGAAGCCAACGGCATGCCAATTGGAATGTATTTAGATGATGATGAATTTGAACATGTTAGAACATTTAGAAAAAATGTCAGAAATGAAAAAATCACTTTTGAAGAATACGACGACTCTACCCTACTTCAAACAATATATTGGTTAGAACAAAACCAGATGTTTTTGTGGCTGGCTGTAGATATTACCAAAGATGAAAGAGCAGAGAAAAAACTTCAAAATTTAAAAATGGAAACTGTAGAAATGGCTCAACAAGTAATTGCAAAACAAATGACTGTTGCTCAGGAGATTGCCAGTTTGCTAGGTGAAACAACTGCTGAGACAAAAGTCACTTTAACCAAACTTAAAAATTTCATTTTAGATGAGGAAGGAAAAGAATAATGAGATATTTTATTGATTTTGCATCAGGAAGTCTTATTAAATATGGAGAAGAACTTTGTGGCGATAATGTTGAATTTTATGTCGATAACGATATGAGCGTTGCTGTTTTGTCAGATGGGCTAAGCAGTGGTGTAAAAGCCAATATATTGTCTACTCTTACTTCTACAATAGCTCTTACAATGATAAAAAATGGCCTTTCTATAGAAGAAACTGTAGAAACAATTATCCAGACCTTGCCTGTTGATGCACAAAAAAACATCGCCTACTCTACTTTTACTATCGTAAAAATAACAGACCACAACAAGGCCTATATTGCTGAGTTTGACGGTCCTGAGACGTTTTTCTTGAGAAGGGGTCAAATTGAAAAAATACACTACACTCACAAAGATATTTGTGGTAAATCTGTTCGTGAGGCCAGTATAGATTTAAAAGAAAACGACGTATTAGTATTTGTAAGCGATGGGGTGCTTTATGCAAGCGCTGGTCAATTACTTAATTTAAATTGGAAATGGGAAGATATCGCCAAACATCTCAAAATTAATGTAAGAGAATCTATGTCAGCTCTTGATATAAAAAACAACTTATTAGGTGTTTGTGACCAAATGTATTTATTTGAGCCCGGAGATGATACAACAGTATGCGTATTAAAGGCTGTTAAACCGAAAAAAGTTAAATTATTTACTGGACCACCGTCTCACAAAGAAGACGACGCCAAAGTTGTGCATGAACTTATGACTAATGCTGATATTAGAATTGTATCTGGTGGGACAACTTCACAAATAGTCGCACGAGAGCTAGGCGTAGAAGTTAAATCAAGCACAGAAATATACGATAAAGAAGTCCCTCCAATTGCGTATATCCACGGAATAAACTTAGTTACTGAAGGAGTTCTAACTCTTTCAAAAACTATAGATAGATTAAAATCACTATCTAAATCACTAGATAGCAATATATTTAAAGCTAAAGATGGCGCTTCCCAAATGGCAAAACTTTTATACAGTGCCTCACATATAAAATTATTAGTTGGAAGATCTTTAAATATTGCCAATGCTGAAATATCGTTTCAAAGAGATTTGGAACTAAGACTTCATGTAATTGGAGAGCTAGAAAAGATTTTAGTGAAGTTGGGCAAAATCGTGACTATTGAATATT
>CALEBD010000227.1 GCA_937944945.1 uncultured Clostridium sp.
TACCGAACTTATCAACAATGTTAAGCAGAGGATGGAATCCTCAAAAGTACTGACTACTAGAGTAAGTGTATATTCTACACATGCAGCAAAGATATACTTATCTGCAACTATAACCGGTAAGAAGTCATTTAAGTCAATAGATATAAGCAATCAAGTTAAGAAAGCTTTACTTGATGCTTATAACTACCAGAGTTCTGGTATAAACAAATCGGTAAGGCAATCTGATTTATATGCTTTAATGGATAATCAACCAATGGTTGACTTCCTTACCATAACCGAGTTATACTTATTGCCGTACCCAATAGCTATAAATATAAATTCTCAGAATACCGAAGAGATAGTATCTGTACCAGCATTGAACATAACATATTTCAAAATGATATCGTTCAATACTGCAACTCCAGAGACTGACTATGAGAATTGCTATATTCAGACGGTAATAGAAGATGGCAATGCTTTCTATAGAATATTCACCAATAAGAACGTATCTGGTAATGCCTTATATACTGGTCAATATGGTAAACCAATAAATGTAAGCTTATACAAATCTAAGTTTACTATGACCATCAACTTACCAGTTGAAAATGCAAACTATGAAAATGGTACAGTATATCAGTTAACTACCCAACCAATGGGAAGCAATGGCAGACTGGTAGATCTTATACCTCATAACTATAATATACCAGTTATCAGTTCAGATAACATAACCTTAACAATCAATGAAGTGGTTTAATCCTGCTAAGGAATTCTTCAGGAATTACATCTTCAGTAACCTTTTTGATCATTACTATAAAGCCAATGATACTTATCAGGATTCAGAAGGCAAAGGTATATTCGAAAGGTTCATAGATGTATGTTCAGGTTATTTCGATACTGAAGTAATGCCTGATATAGATAATTTCATGGAGTGCTTGGATGTGGATAAAGCCAATCCAATATTCATGAATTATCTATGGGAATACTTTGGGTTTATCCCTTATGCTTATGGAGTATTAACTAAGGGAGAACCCTATACAGAGGAGAATCTAGAGAATTGGATAAAAGAAGACAGGGGTTTTCCTACTGCTGATTACAGGTTAGTTCTAAGATATGCCATATCACTGTATAAGATTAGGGGAACTAAAAAGTTTTACGAAATCTTAGGTAGATTTTATGGTGTAACTTTTAACCTTACAGAAGTAGAAGGCAGTACTAAAGCTGTAACTGGATTTTCTGGTGATGGGTCAGTAAAGTATGACAATGTTTCTTACTATGATACTCCATCAGCTACTTATGATACAGAGACAGATTGTTGGGAATGTGTTCCTATGATTTTAACTATCGGTATACCAAAAGGTCAATGGAATTTTATGACCAAGAAAGATCAAGAGATTCAGGAAAAACTTTTAGAAGAATGGAAGTCTATGAATCCCTATGCTACAGAAGAAGAGATTCAGCAAGCTAAGGAACAGATATATACTGAGCATCCATCAGATTATAGTGATAAGGTAAAAGAGACTTTGATAAACATAGTTAACAAATATCTGCCAGTAAATGTAAAGTACTTTGAACCAAATGATAGTTCAGTGGTATTTGAACAAACTTCTGTAGTAATTTATATCGTATAACATGCCACTGATCTCATTATTATTTGCAGCTGCCCAAGATCAAAAATTAGACAATGCAGTTCAATCTTTAACAAGGTCATCCATAGAGTTAGCGGAAGCAGCTTCTAACTACGGGGCATTAAAGGTAATCTTCGGTATCTTTATGGTATTAGTTCTAGTATTGGTAGCGATGTTTATGTATACCATCTGGAACTTAAACAAAAAGATATCTATAGTATCAGAGTCTTCTAGTAAGGTCACAGAATTCTTCGATGGAGCTGCTGATTCTACAATAGGTGTAACTGAGGCACAGATTCTTATACGAAGGGAATTCAATTGCCTTGGTCATATACTTAAGTATGCCATACTACGAATAAGACTCGAGAATCATATAGATAATAAAGAGTCAATAATAAAGAAAGTAGACATATTAGTTAACAATGAGTATTCAGAACTATGTGGGCTTATGTCTAACTTTAATTGTGATGGCAAATCTCTTTCGACCATATTTGAACTTCAAGATAATGAAGCAATAAAAGATATGGTAATAGAACAAATATACATACCCAAGGATCAATTCTCCATTCCAAATATGGATCAATCAGTAAGTATGTATCTCAATGGATTGAGATTGATGTACCTTAAAAAATTATAACCATGGAACGAAAATTATTACCGATCATTGACTTTGCTCATGGGTCAGATGTACCTGGAAAACAATCACCAGATGGTAAACATAAAGAATATTTATGGAGTCGTAAAGTAGGTGGAATGCTAGCTGAACGTCTCAAGCAGGAGGGATTCAAGGTAGCATTCACTAATACCTCAGATAAAGAAATCGGGTTATCTAGAAGAAGAGAAATTGCAAATAATCTAGATACTCCACTTGGGGGAACTAAATTTCTGCTATCCCTCCATAATAATGCCACAGGCATGGGGAATGAATGGTGCACTGCAAGGGGATTTGAAATTTATACTACCAAGGGCCAGACTCGTTCTGATTTATTTGCTACAGTAATATTTGAGCAGCTTCAGGAAGACTTCCCGATTACCGATGGATATAAACACCGTATGGATAAATCAGATGGTGATCCAGATAAGGAAGCTAACTTTACTGTACTAATGGGAAATAATTACTGTGGAGTACTGCTTGAGTGGCTCTTCCAGGATAATCCAGATGATGTAGCTTTATTAGAGGATGATAATATAAACCATAAATTGGTTGAGTCTTTAACTAAGGCACTCATTTTCATAGACGAAAACTTGGATAAATTAAAACTGTAGAGATATGGCTAATAATGTAACCGTGGTTAATAACGGTGTAGTTCAACAGAGGTTCTATCAAGTATATGGTGACTTGATTGAATCCAAAGAAACCATGGAACCCATAGCTATTGCTCATGGTAATGGTCCTATATGTGGATTTGATATTGTAGATACTTCTACTGATCATGTAATAATCCGTGGTTCATGGGATCCCAATTTATCTAGCGATGGTATATCCGCTCCGCCAGTATTAAAGAAAGCTAATCGTAGAGTCATACTATCAGACGGGGAAAATAATGGTGGAAATGTAGTTAATGCCATAGTAACTAACGATGGGCTTATACACATATGTCCAGCTATTCTGGATTTTACTAATGTAAAGCCAACTGGTGGATGGTTTGATCTAAATAATCCAAACAGGTTTGTGGCTTTTGCCATGAAAGTAAGCCATACCTATACTCCAGTGGCAGATGCTAGTAACATTGGGGTTAGTGATTTTAGTATTACTTGGTTAACACTAGAAAAGAGTACTGGTGGTACTTATAGTCCAGCAGAGGTAGCCTCTTTAGACTTCTCATCCCTTGTAGGCACTATATTACCATCTGGTTGGATAAATAGGAATACTGATTCTCTAGTTGGTATCTACATTGTAGGATATGACCCAAGTTGGGGAGACAATGATGTATATGCTTCTTTTGGATATAAGATGGCTTTGGTATCTTATGATGGTAAATGGCCAGTAAGTCCTTTCACAAACGGGTCATTTGATATCCTTTCACTTAATCAGAAAGTAAAGAATATACCAGTCATAGAGGAGGATGTTGATAGCCTGAAAGGATTGAACAGTATACTTCAGAACCAGGTGAATACTCTTGGTAAAGGTATAGAATGTGATTACACTTTAGATATTAATGTTACAGATGAAGGGACCGGTGATGGTACAGTAAGTATTACTATAAAGAAGCTGGTGTATCTCGGAGTAAGTCTTTATGAAGGAGCTGGGAAAACCTTCACCAGTAATACCATGTATTTAAACAATATAAAGGCCATATACTTAGACATATTATCATCTGATACTAATCCAGATACTGGTTTACCTTCTATCTCCATCT
>CALEBD010000228.1 GCA_937944945.1 uncultured Clostridium sp.
TAACCATAATGTGAAAGCAGTACCAGCTGTAAGGATTGTAGCTATATATAAGTGTTCAATAGCACTAGATGCGCTAAAGAATACGAATGAAAAAGCAAATCCTTCAATGAAAGCAAAGATAATACCCATATAACGAGTAATTTGATTTATCTTTTGTCTTCCTACAGGGCCTTCTTTATTTAATTCACTAAAATATGGAATAATATCTAACTGTGTATTAGTAGGTCTTGCATTATTTAACGGTGTGGCTCAAGCAGCTCAACCAATTATCGCAACTAACTTTGGTGCTGGACTAAATACACGTGTGAAAAAAGTATTAAAATACGCTTTAATAACTACAACTATAATAGGTGTTTCACTATTTGCAGTAGTATTTTTATTTACAGGACAAATTATTAAAGTATTTGTGCAAGCAAATTCTGAAATACTATCTGTTGGAATACCAGCATTAAGACTTTATTTAAGTGCTTTTTGCATAATGAATATAAATATATTAATATCTAGCTATTTCCAATCTGTAGGTAAAGAAAAAGTAGCTATATATATTTCTATAATAAGAGGATTCTTATTAAACATAGTGTTAGCATTTTTACTTCCATCTGTACTTCCTTCAACAGTACTTTGGGTAGTAGTTCCAGTAAGTGAATTAATCACTTTAGTTTGTATAACAGTTTATGCTAAAAGAAATACTTCTTTTGAAAATACATCATTAAATAAAGAATTAATATCTGCATAGAAAAAGGGAATGACCCTCTCGTCATTCCCTTTTCTAATTTTATTTTAGCATAATATTTTAGATTATTATTTATTATTCTGCATAAGCTGTTGCTTCCATAGTAGACTCAACATTTACTTCTTTTTCTGCTATTAAATCTTCTATTAATTCTTTTGATTCCATTAACTCTTCTAATGACATATTTGCATAATCTTTGTGGTTAACAGTTTGTACGTTTATACCTTGTTTTTTTAGGAATCCATCTACTTTAGTTTGATTTTTTTTGTATATATAATATCCTACTGCACAAACGCCTACTCCTACTGCTGCTCCTTTTAAATGATCTTTGTTTATTGCATCTAGTACTACCATAATATCTCCTCCTGTGTAGTTAATTTATAATATTTATTTAAGGTTAAAAAACATCCCTTCATTGTTAATGCTTCCTCCGCCTCTATATCCAAAGCCGGAGTTTAAGCTATTTTGTCGTTCGATTATTTCATTTGCAAATAATCGAAATGAATCAAGTTTGTTGTTGTTATTAATATCTTCAGATAAAATTGAGATATCATAACATGGTTTATCTTCACATCTCATTTTTGATTTCTCAATCTTTAAGATAAAAGTTTCATTTGATTTTTTAAGTATATGTCTGCCAAATGTAGTTATCCAAGTTACTAAAGACGCATTTAACATATTGCCTTCTTTTCCAATTGAATTTATTAAATACATTATAGACATCACCTCTGGGTCAATTGTGCCCCTTTGTCTCATTTCTGAATAACCATGTTCTACAATAGCCCCTACTGTAGTTCCTGTTGCCAACCATTTCAAGAACTCTTGAACCTGTCCTGTTGGACTTACATATTTTACTATTTTTGCCCCTAATATTAATATTATAGAATAATACGATAAAAGTGGCATATCTGTTTTGTTATTATTAGATATAAATTTTATTTTAGAAAATCCATATATCTCTGATAGTATTGTTGCTATTTTAAATATTACATTTTCCACGCTTATTTTTTTTGAATTAAACTCAACAAGCAGTGTTTTTATATAAGGGTTGTATCTGACTAATTTTATCCCTTCTTTTTTTGTAAAGAATTGATTTAATTTAATTTCATCTATAATAGAATGCGATAATTTTACCCTTATTCTTCCCTCAATCATATGTTCAACTAATATTACTGGATAGTTCAATTTAAAGTAACACCTCTATCTCTTATTTTCAATTTTTGAAAATAGTAATCTAATTGAATTTGAAACTACAAATATTGTACTAGAGTTGTGAAGTACAGCTCCCCAAAATACTGGTAAAACACCAGCCGCACTAAACACAAGTCCTAAAGTATTTATTCCTATAACCAATCCAAAGTTTTCTTTTACTACTTTCATTGTCTTTTTAGATAAATTCATAACTGCTGGAAGTGCCATAGGGTCATCTGTTTGTATTACTACATCAGATGTTTCGATTGCAGCATCTGTGCAACCTCCTCCTAATGATACTCCTACATCAGCATATGCAAGTGCTGGAGCGTCATTTATTCCATCTCCAACCATTATTACCTTAGAATTTTTAGATTGTAATTTAAGTATTGTTTTTGCTTTATCTTCTGGAAGTAATTCAGCTTCATATCCATCGACACCGACTTTGCTCGCTACTATACTAGCTTGATCTTCTATATCACCAGTAAGTAGAAGAATTTCATCGACACCTTGATATCTTATATTGTTAAGAGATTTTTTCATATTTTCTCTCATTTTATCTTGAATTCCAATTACCCCTAATAATTTTTCATTTTGTGCTACATAAACTATACTTTGACCTTTTTTCTTTAAATTAAAGGCTTCATCTTCTAAAGTTATATCTATGTTATTTTCTTTTAAGAAAGTTTTATTACCTACTCTAATTATGTCTTCATCTATATTTGTTTCAACACCTTTTGCTATATGGGTAATTACTTCTCCATGCTTTGGTATTTTTATACCTTCACTTTTAGCTTTAGATAGTATTGCACTAGCCATAGGATGTGATGATGTTTCCTCTGCTGCTGATGCAATTTCAATCAATTCTCTCGAAGTTATATCTTGTGCTGTTACTATATCTAAAACTTCTGGTTTACCTTCAGTTAATGTACCTGTTTTATCTAGTATTAAAGTATCGGCTTCTGCTAATGCTTCTATATAGTTTCCACCTTTAATTAATATACCATTTTTAACTGCATTGTTTATTGTTGCTGAAAATGCAGTCGCTGTCGATAATTTTATACCACATGAATAATCTATTACCATCATATTTAGCGCCCTAGTTGGACTCTTAGTTGCTAGGTAAGTTGCCCCTGCTAAGAAGAAGTTAAATGGTATTAAGTAGTTTGAGAATTTATCAGCATAATCTTGTACTTTTGCTTTATTACATGCTGCATCTTCTACTAAGTTTATAATTCTTGAAACTACAGTATCATCTCCAGCTCTTTCTGTATTTATAACGATATTTCCGTTTTTAACTAATGTTCCTGAATAAACTTCACTTCCAATTTTCTTTATATGTGGAACATATTCACCAGTTACAGCTGACTCATCTACTATAGCTTCTCCACTTATTATTTTTCCATCGACGCATATTTTTTCACCAGTATGTACTACTATTTTGTCTCCTACTTTAGCATCTTCAACTGATATACGTTTAACTGCGCCATTTTCATCTTGTTTCCAAACAAATTCTTCATTTAAATCTATCATATGTTTAATCGAATCTCTTGTTTTTTTCATTGTATAACTTGTCATAAATTCAGCTATATCTGATAATAAAATTATTGTAAGTGCTGAAGTTGAGTTTCCAAGTAATATACTCGCAACTATAGATGAAATTGTAAGTGTATCTGCATTTGGGCGTTTGTGTTTAATCATCCCTCCTATCCCATCTTTAAATAGAGATTTAGTTAAATACAATGCTCCAAGCGAGCAAGGATTAAAAAATCTCTTATAAACAGGGAATATTTCTGCATAATTTGTTTTCTTTATTACTGAATAAGTAATTAAACCTGCATTTAATACAAGTCTCTTACCTATATCATTTACATCTTCTTCTCTTTCTCTTTCAATTATATTTGAAGCCTCTAGTTCTCTATGTTGTTTGTATGCATATAGATAGTATTTATTTAATATATCTGATATTAAATTTTTTAAGTCAGCTTCATCAATTCTATCTTTATCAAAAATTATAAGTATATTACTTGTTATATTATT
>CALEBD010000229.1 GCA_937944945.1 uncultured Clostridium sp.
TGTCTAAAACCTGTAGCTTGTATATTTGAATCAGCTTCATAATTTAGTGGATTAACATCTATTTGTCCTAATATATGCCATAATGCAAACTGTGTAATTAAATAGTTAGCATCTTCATTATTAGTGTAATTATAATTAGGATAGCCGAAATTCAACACCCTAAATACAGGGTCTGATACAAGACCACCAACAGGCATATCCATACCGTTAGGTGAATTTAATTGTTCATCTAAACAATACGCATAACCATTATCTGCAGTTCGTTTAATATAAGTAACATACTTTCTGTTACTATCTGTTACTTTTACCGATATGCATTTATTACCTAGATTTACAACTACAGCTATTGTAGGAACCGCTATCAAAGCTGTAATAGAAATTACTAGGAATAATATTAACTTTCTATACCTTCTCATAAGTCCTCCTACACAAAATAATTATCTTCTTATGCACTACTCAATAAATAATCTTTTGTATAAGAACTAACTCAAACTATTAACCCGTTAAACCTCTCATATAATCTCCCCTTTCAACATTCTAATTACTATTATTGCTAATAATAATTATATTTATACTTTCACTAATGAAGGCATAAATCTAATTATTATAAAATAAGGTGAGTATAATTACTCACCTTATTTGTCTACTATTTTCTTTTCTTATAAACTATAAAACCACCACTACAAGCAACTAAAGCTATAGCACCTATAATAGGGAAAGCTGTAGGAACTGCACCAGTTTTAGGTAATTTTGTATTAGTCATCTCACACTTAATAATATCACCATGTTCTTTGATTTCAAATGGGAATAGTGAATTATCTATTTGATAACCTGAAGGTGCTTCATATTCTTGATAGAAATATTTACCTGTTTCAAGTTTAAATTTAGCAATACCATTACTATCTGTTACACCCTTAGCTACAACAGTCTTACCGTCTTCAGCATAAATCATAAATTTTGCATTAGGTAAAAGTTCACCAGTAGAAACATCTTTCTTTGTTAACTCTAACTCACCCTCACCTATTTCATTTTCAACTGTTACTTCATAATACAAATTGTTTAAATCATCACCTAGTTCTGTGTCTGGTGTTATAGTAAATTTTATAGTGTCTTCCAATGGTTTGTAACCACTAGGAGGTGCTATCTCTACTAATTCAAAATCAGCAAATCTTAATTTAGCAGGGAATTTTATAAGACCTAAATCATCAGTTGTAAAAACACTTGTCATACCTTCAGGTGCATTTTCATCTTCTAAATCAGACTTAAATTGGTCTGGTGTAAGTTCATCTGAAAATGCTATTTCAGGTACATCAACTGCTTCTGAATTATTATCAGAATTGTCTTTATCTTCAGATTGAGTACTATCTTCTGTAGGAGTTTCTTTCTTTTCTACTGCATTATCTTCACTTTGTTCTTGACCAATATCTGTAACTTTATCATTACTAGAATCTTGTTCTAATGAAGAATCTATTTCTGCTTCAGCAGGTTTAGGGAAATAAACTATTCTACCATTTGATATTAATCTGAATTTAGCACCTGATAGAGGAACATCTTCTAAAGACTTTCTCTTATATACTCCTATAGTAAATTTTATAGGTTGGTCTTCAAAGTCATAAACAAATTCTTGTGGAGCAGTTTGGTCTCCAATAGAAACGTTTATAACTTCATCACTTGGCATAAATCCTACAGGTGGTACTATCTCTTTAATAGTATAGTCACCTTTAGTAAGATTTGTAAATCTTATTTGTCCATTCTCATCTGTCTCTTGTTGGTCAACTAATTTGTCACCTTGGAATATTGCAAATTGTGCACCTGCAATTACTTCTTTAGTTTCGGCGTCTTTCTTAGTTAATACCACAGAGTGCTTAATTGGGACATTCTCTATAGTAAAATCTAAAGTTAAATCAGCTGTACCATCAACTATCTCTACAGGAACTTCTTCAGTACTTAGAACATAGTTTGTTGGTGGTGTTATTTCTTTTAAGATATAATTACCCACAGGTACTTTACTAAAGATTGCGATACCGTCTGAACCACTTGTTGCTTCTGCTATCTTATTTCCATCTTTAAATAATCCAAATACTGCTCCAGCTAACATAGCTTTTGTTTCTTTGTCTTGCTTCTTAACTCTTAATGTACCGTTAACTTCAGCTTTTGTCCACTGAAAATTAAAAGCATCCATATAAGAAGCATCTACATTACGTTCTCTAAAAATAGCTATATCTTGTATATCGTCTCTTGGTGAATCATAGAAAACTGATATTTTCTTTACAGCTGTACCTGTAAGTTTTACACTTACACTATCAGAAGGTGTATACTTTGGAACTGCTAATTGTAATGTGTCACCAACTGCTACAGTAATTTCATTAGGATTATACCAATTTCCGTCCTTGATTATCTTTAATCCAGGAACATCTTTGTTTAATTCTAACTTTAATGAACCGCCATTAACAAAAGAACCTTGTGCTTGAATTGTATGTGATTCGCTTAATAGAAAATCACCATCAAGCTTACTTACTGAAGTTCTTGGATTTACTGCAATATCACCAGTTTGCGTATCTGAATAAGTGTTTGCAACTGTTAATAGGTCTTTAACACAGGCTTTTACATAATCATTAGTTAAACCACCTTGATAATCACTACCTGCGTTAGTCCATTTTCTTCCTGTACATTGTACGTCATTGTTTACTCTCATAGTGGCTTGGTCAACATCATAATAACCTAAATACTGCCAAACAGCTAGTTGAGATATATAATAATTGGTGTCTGGGTCAGTTGTATATTCAATATAAGGCCAACCATACTTTAATAGTTTGTATAAACCATCATCTGTGACACCATTTTCCGGATAATCTAAATCTACTGGATTACCTTTATTTGGCTCAAGACAATACGCTTGTAAACCTTCTAAATCCTGCTTAACGTAAGTATTCATATCTTTACCGTTATACGATGTGTCAATACTAAGAGTTTGGTGAGCTGTCGTAATAACTACTGCCAATGTTGGAACTGCACATAAAGCACATAATGTAAACGCACTAAATATAACTCTTGATTTACTTTTCTTGAAAAAATCTTTTAATCTTGACATAATTCCTCCTATATTATTTAGTTTATTATTTTATTTCTTATGCACTAAATTAATATATTTGTCATTAGTTAAGTTGTTTTTACCAATCCATATCAATACCAGCAACTATATAATAGTAATCATTACTATCCTTATATATTGCAACACCACCACGTGTTAATAAGCTATTAAGCATATAGTTATTATGGTCTGGAGAATTTATCCAACATTGTAAGAATTGCTGTGGAGTAGAATCTAAACCAGTTGTAATAGATATCTGACAATCATCATGTCCACTTGTTGCATTCTTTGCATTGTATTCAGCTCTTGCTCTAGCTTTTTCTTGTATTGAAGAATCATAAGTTAAAGCAGATAGACCATTACTTACTCTGTAATTGCTTATTAAACCAAATAACTCATCACTCATACTAGACATGTACTCCCAAGTTCTTTGTGGTACAGGTTCAGGGTCTGGTGTTGTAGGTGGATTTGGTTCTGGGTCTGGTGTTGGTGTTGGTGTAGGAGTTGGAGTAGGTGTAGGATTGCTACTATTATTATTACTACTTCCATTAGAACCACTACTGTTTCCACCACCTGTTGGTTTGCTTGGTTTGGATTGATTATTTTGTGTACTACTTGAACCACTATTTGAATTATTTGTGTTAGTAGTTGTAGTTGTAGAATTGTTTTGATTATCGTTGTTAGAAGTTGAAGTTTCTTCTTTTTGTTCTTGTTCAGTAGTATCTTCTTCTGATTTTGCTACTTCATCTGAAGGCTTGTCCACATAACTTTCTGCAAACTCTATAATAGAGTTAGAAGTCTTTTCTGTGGAATTTTTGTTAGACTCCTTAAACTTCTCTTTTTGCTCTTCTAACTTAGCTATAACTGAACTATATTCTTCAGCACTATCTTGTTCAACAATAGCTTCATCAGCTTTAACTAACAATTCTTTATTGTTTACTAACTTAATAGTAATCATATCAGTACTATATAGAACTGCACAATCCATTAAGTAAGAACCATTATTGTACTGAAACATATAATCAATACTATTATCCTCTTTTAGGATATCGTAAAGGTTATTATAAAACTCTTTTACATCTGTTCCAGTAAATAATTCATCACTATCTTTCTTTAAAGAAAGAGTATCATCAATATTAGAAATTGTAATAATTGTAGATTCTTCTTTATCTTCTGCGTTAATCTTATCAGTATAAGAATCATCAATTAATTGATTATTACTGTAATGTAAATACATAGGCACTATTGCTCCTATACTACAAATTAGAACAAAACCACTTATTCCAATTATAGTTTTTGATTTATTATTTTTAACCCATTCTACAAGTTCTTCTATTCTTTTATGCATTTATCTTTCACCTTTCTTTTTAATTTATAACAGTATGATTATATATGTTTACAAGTTGTGATATCTTATTAATAGTTTTATTATAAGACACAGAATCAGCTTTATCAATATTTAGGTTATATAAATTATCTTCAATACAAACTTTAATATGCTCCTTATAACCTGTAACACCTTTAGCTAAAACTATCTTGTTTGCAGACCTTAAAATTTCTTCATTTCTCATTTATACCATCTCCTTTTCTATTAGGTAGATATAAATATAAATAATATCTAAAGTCTGTAACACTATTCTAAAATTTTACATACTGTTACAACTAATTTAATTAACTGAACTGATTTGCGATATAATAATTTTACTGAAATAAAATAAAGATGATTATAATTTAATTAAATAATACTTAGTTTTTAAATTTGCTATCTTAAATTGTTATTTAAATAATCCTTTAATTTTATCAAGGATAGAAAGTTTACTTTCGATATCTTGAGTTTTTCTTTCGAACCTATCTCGAAGACTATCTGTTTCTTTCTTATTTAATTCTGTTTCTTTTGCAACCTTTCTGACATTATCCTTAACTTCGCTTACATTGTTTGCTAAATCATTTGTTTTATTTTTAGCATCTTGTACATTAAGTTTCAATTTCGCTGTAGCATTTGCTATTGAAGCTTGAACACCTTCCAGCTTAGAAACCTTTATCATAGAGTCATTCACTGTCTCTAAAATTTCTATGCACCTTCTATCTTGTACAGTAAGTTGACCTAAAACTTTTTCAACATAATCGTTATTTGTTTTGTAGTAACATGACATATCATCTATACTACATTTAAGTTCGGTCATACAAGTTGTTACATTTTCTAGAAGTGCAGTTTGCTTCTTTACAGTATCACATAATACTGCCATATCTGCCATGATAGTTGTGATGTCTTTTGCAGAAACATTAATATTCTTTTTCTCATTTAACCCTTTAACTAGTTCTGCAACTTCTTCATCATAGTTGTCTGATGTAGTACCCGAACTAAAATTTTCTAAAGTCTTATCTTTATTTGCTTTTTGTTTATTGTCGTCTGGCACTACTTTGTTCATTATTAAAGTATCTTCCATTAATAACCCTCCCATAAATAATTTTTTAAGAGAAAATAAAATCTCTAAAGATTGTCCAAGATATTAGACAATCTGTACAAACTTTATTTTGTTGATGTAAGTTTTAATGTTAAAGGATTTAACTGAAATATCTTTCCTTCTCTTGTTCTAGCTTCTTTATAAAAGTCAGCTACAATTCCAGTCATACCATTATATTGACATACTAAACCACAGTAAGTGTTATCTAATATAAATTTATTTCTTTCATGTAAAGTATCAGAGATTGCATTAATCTTACTTGTGTTGTTTTCGTCTAGATAAATTACTTTATCAGCAAACTTTATATCCTTTGCTAGATTTGCTTTATCAACTTTATTCCAATGAGTTGTATAATCTTTATATGGTAAAACTATTACAACTCCAATTCCTTTAAACATTCAATTGCTATGTGTTCAAAACCTCTATTTGCTCCTGTAACAAAACACCTCATACCCTGTTTGATAAAGTTATCAAAAGTTTTAATTAACTTATATTTTAATTTTAACAAATGTTCTTCTTTATCCATATCTTCTGTTAATAATTTTTGAGTTAAAGGTCCTACTATATAGAATGAATGGCGTTTTAAATCTAAAGGTTCAGGTGCTTGTTGTTCAACTACTTCTTGTGTAACTGAACTTGCAATATTTTCATTTACTGGACTTTCTTTTACTGGATTAATATCATAGATGTTACGATACTTTTCGAAGAATTCAGTGCATGACTTTTTATTTTTATAAGAACCATCTATTACACTATCAAATACATCACGTATTTCATATTCAAGAGCTCTAGCTTCTACTATGTTATTATTGTAATATAACTTATTTAATTCTTCACTACGAAGTATATCAAATAATTTCATTATTCTACCTAATTCAGTTTCTTCATTTATAGCTATCATCTTGATATACTCAGATAATGTTTCGGTAAGTGTATTAAATCTATTTTGTGTTTCCTTTAATAAGTCTGCAGACTCCTGTCCGAACACACCTATCGCTGGTACAGGGTTCTGTACAACATTACCTAATGTTTCAATCATTTTACTTACTCTTTTAATCTCAACTGCAATCTCTTCTCTATTCATTTTTATCCTCCTACTAATCAACCTCTAAAATTTCTAATGAAAAGCTATCTATAATAAATCTTTTCTTTTTTCTTCCTTTTAACATTCTTGTGTACTTATTAAATTCTTCTATATCACCTTCCCAAAGATGAATTATTATATCACAACTATCCACAAAGTATTGCTCTTTATTAAGTTCTCTTTCTTTTACTGTACGTAATGAACCTTGATATAAACTTGTTTTAGAGTCTGTGTAAATTATACTATCACATTTACCTAACGCTTTTGCTGAGCAACCAATATACTTTCTTAGTGTACTTTCATTTCTCATTAATAATGTTAGTTTAGTGTCATAATCATATATGTCACCAAATTCAGTACATGCACTATATATGGTATCAGATAAAGCTGAAGCCTCTAACGTTATTAGGTTTACTGAGTTGAAATCTCTAGTTTCAACTAAACTTTTTACTAATGACTTTATTTTGTATGCTGTAATTGTCGAATGTACTTGAGCGTCAACTATGTCATTAAATGAATTTTCACCTAAATAATCCCCTACTATACCTATGTTAATCATAATACCTCCTACTAAAAAAGTGAGGTCTAAAACCTCACTCCTACTGAATTAATTTAAATTATCTAAACCACGTAAAACAAATGTCTTATTAAACGCCCTTACTAATGCTTTTAACTCTTTAAACTCTGGCATTACTAAAAGTTTATTAGCACATGATAACTTTAATTTAAATCTCGGTGTGTTTATAAATTTACGACTAATACGTACTGTACCGTCAATATCTTCCGTAACACGACCTAAGATAAATAGTATCATGTCTAAACTAATATTTACGCAATACCTATCTAAAAATAAAACTAGGTATAGCATACTGAATACTTTATCATTATCGTTTTCAACCAATAAAGGTATGCTATATTTATTATCTCTAACTACATCTAATATAATGCTCCTACATTCTTCTATAGACCTATAAAGTCTATTTATTACAGTATCCAATACTAGGTTAGTACGTTCGCTTTTGAATATAAGTTTACCATAATCAACAAAAGGTTTTACGGAATCACTACAACACGCTATATCCGTTATATTCATAGAATATATTGCATCAACCCTATCTTTGTTAATACCCAACATAGAACCTATTACTAGATAAGTATTGTACTTATCTGCTTTATCTGTTATGTTTAGGTCTGTTATAACTCTCTCACATATAGAGATTAGATAAACTCTACTTAACGACTCATTCAATGTATTTAATCTTCTACCAGTTAAATTTATAAATATATCATTAACTCTATTATCTACACACATGTTTCCCATTTTATTATCCCCTTCTAATTACATTATAATATTAACTAAAAATGTTATTGAACTTACTACAGCCACTATAGTACAAGCTAATAATACTAGAGTTTCAGAATCAGAACCTGTTACTATTTTAGCTATTGAAATGTATAATCTACCTGGATAAAAGTAATTAACACCTAATGGGTTTAAAGTATCTAAAAGTAAATGACTAAGATACCCTACAGATAATCCAATAATATAAAAAGGTATAAAGTAAGTTATTGTGCTTGTAGCTTTTAAACTTAACACAACACATAATATTGCAACAACTAAGTTTATTTGTTTTAACTTCTTATTGCTTAAACGTCTATGTGCAAGTCTGAATGAAAGTTTTAAACCAAAATCAATAGCAGATACACATATTAATGTGCTTATTAAAGCTATTAATAGTTTTAGTTCAGAATCATAACTGCTTAGTAAATAACCTAAACTTGAAGTCATTAAGCTAAAAACAAATAAACCAAGTAAAGAGTGTACAACTCCTCTATGGTTTACTTGTGAGCTAACCAAAGCAGATATATGTGGAAGTTTCTTTCCAATCATACTTCCTTTATGGTCTATGTCTGGAACAAGACTTCCTACTGCTGAACCTGCTACTAATACTGCACACCCTACTATATTTATATCTTTACCAGCTAATAATAAACCTGTAGCCGCTAAAGAACCTAATGCAATACCACCCATTCTATGTGTTTGACCTATCATAAATACCAACTCCCAATCTATTTCAAATATTTATTTTCTTTTTATTATTCAAGTTGATATAGGTGGAGGGAACTGTGTAGAATTGTTTGCTAATTAAAAATAACTACATTAAATAAGACCAGAACTTGCTAGTAATGAGCCTACAAATGCTAATAATAAAACCACAAAGATAACAAAAAGTATACCCTTTGTTATCAATTTAAATATTTTTAATACAATTGCTATAATTAATATAACTATAAATATAGAGATTACACTCATAAATCCCACTCCTTTTATTTTCATTAATTTATAAATTCATTATGTAGTATATCTTACATGTCTTTATTAAGATATATTATCTGAAATATACCTTAATAAAAACATGTGGATATTAAACCCACATGTTTTTGTTTAGCACTACTTTTTTAACAAATATTTATTTAACTATGTTTGAATTATACTAGCAAGTAATCTACGGTGACAAAATTCATCTTTACCACAATAGCAAACACATGTTACTTGCTTACCTGATTTAATACATTTTCTTAACATATCTATAGTTGCAAGAGCCATAGGAGATTTCATTTCCTTAAAGTATCTCTCAGTATATTCTTCATGCCAACTATAATTTTTAGATTTACCCATTAAAGCAAAATTAAGTAAATCTTCGGAAGGAGCAACTTGAGGTAAGTGTATAAAGGTTTTTAGTAATGATGGATTCATAACTTTTCTAGTTATGAGAAAATTAAAATCACCTCTTAGTGCTTTATCCTTATTAAACTCATCTAAACTACAAAACTTGATCATTATATATCCTTATTTTCTTTTTCTTGATACTATATAGCCTACACTAGATAAAGCTATAAGTCCAGGTATTGCTAGAGAACCCATTTCCACAGCACCTGTCTTTGGTAAGTTATTTGCATTACCATTTCCATTAGCTTGTTGTTGTTGTTGTGCATCACCAGTTTGAGCATCTGTTTTTCCAAAAGAGTTACCCTCTTTATCTAAAGCTTTTACAGTTTTCTTTAAAGTATTTACACCATCTGTAACTACAACTTCAAAAGTTGAATTTTCTTCAGATACTTCTCCAAGAGATAATTGTAATCCCTTCATATTTCCAGTTACAACAGTATTAAGGTCTACAGATTTAACATCTTCAAATTTTTCAAATGATTTTGTTTCAACAAAACCTACAATGTTTATAGTAACTGTTAATTCTGATTTCTTACCTAATGAGTTAGAAGCTTCAATCTTAAAGTTTAATATCCCAACAGAAGAAGTGTTGACTTCTGGGATTTTAACTTTATCTGTTAAATCCTTATCAGTCTTATCTGTTATTTTTAACTCTAAAGCACTTGCTAAGTCAAACTCTGTTCCTTGTTCAACTAAGAACTTATCAGATTTTACAGAAATAACTGGAGCGTCTGATTCTTCAGTTTGGTCTTTATCCCCATCAACATCTGTGTTTGGGTCTTTTTCATCTGTTTGTCCTTCAGTAGTACCTTCAGTTTGTGTTTGTTCTTGTGTTGCACCATCAGTACCTTCAGCATGTGCAGTAGTTAGTGGTGTAGCAACAACAAGCATTGTAGCAACTAGTGCTAAAATAAAAGTTTTCTTCATAAATTATTCCCTCTCTTTTTCTCATTTTATTATTTATATTTAATAGGAAAATCCTAAAAATACCATAGTTTAAAATATTATTCTCTAGTAAAAATTAACTCACCTTGATTTACAACAAACTTAATCTCTTCTAAACTTTCAATATCAAAGTCTAAAAGTCTTTTATTACATACTTCAATATTTGTGTATACAGGCATTTGCAAATCCAGTAATAGTAGTGTTGTTATATCATCATAGTCATCTAAATCTTTATCAACAATAACAACTACTGTGTTACCATTTTTATAAGCAGATACTACATAAGGTAATCTACTTAATTCATTATAATCATTCATAATAATTCCTCCAATCTACATAAATAAATAAGTATTCCGTTCTTTGGCATACTCTAAATTTTTCTTAGTAACAGCTCCTTGTCTTACTATAACACAAACAAAACCGTGGTCTTGTCTAAATTCTTCACCAGTTTCCCATAATAAGTTCATGAGTATTTGTGGTGTGTTAACTACAAAACTACTGTAGTCATAACTACCACAACACATTTTAACATTATCATAAAATGAATGCTCTGTATTATATTGTAGTATAGGCAAATCCCCATTCACAGGAATATTGTCAATTATAGCTTCTTTATTATATAGAAGTGCCTTAGGAAGGTACTTAATAAAGATATGCATACTACTATTATAAACTGCACTACCAAAATTTATCAGTTTACCATCTTTAGAATAATGTTGAGCTTTATAACCAAGTAAAATACCTAAAGCATCAAACGAGTCATAATCAGTAGCAGGACATCTTTTACGATATCCATTAACAACAGGTACTATCTCACAAATATCTTCAGCTATTGCAGACTTGTTACCTGTTCTTCCAGTACCTTTAGACTTGTCCATAACCTTAACCTTCCACTGATGTGGGAGAATACTATCCATCTTCGCATCATATAATTCTGGAATATCGAACTTCCATCCTTTTATATTTTTATGCAAGTCTCTTAATACTGGAGTAGCTTTAGAATGTTTAATGTTTAATGGTTTTTCTAAAACTGTTAGGTTAATTCTTAATCCTTTTACTAACTCACTTATAAGTTTCCTCAGTTGTGACTTATAAAGTTCTTTATCTGTATTTAACCTCTGAAAATCAATAAGTGCGTAAAAAGTGCTATCTGTATTTGAAATACAGATACCTGTACAAGTTGTACTTTGGTCAATTGATAACTCAAATCTTGCGTCTGGACTTTGAGACTTCTTAATTGCAGTATTTACAGCATTAGAAGCAGTCAAATAGTCTGAAGAGAAGTAAGCACATTTATTTTCTTTTACTAAAGCGAATACTCCTGAAGCGTTTGACATTTCCATTCCTCCTCTATCAAGTTTATATAGGATTTACACTAAATAAATAAATGTTATTTAGTGTACACTTATAAACAGCTAAGTCTGAATCTACTCACTTAAAATTGCTGAGAAATCTAAGTCCAACTTATTAACTTCACAGTAAGATTTGTTATCACCGTACAATTCATTATAAATATATTTGATATCTAAACCACTTTGCATAGAAGTTAGCATTAATATAATATCTCTTTCAGTCTTTGTTTTATCTGCTAGAACCTTATTAGCCAATTCTATGTAATTTTCAGGTTTATCATTTATAGAGTTAACATCGAATCTTCTTAACTTAAATTTTGAAACGTTAACCTTGTTTACTTCTTTAAAAATAGAATTAAATCCTAAACTTAACTGAAGCTTTCTATCTCTCTTTAATATATCTTCTACAATAGAATAATAATTCTGTCCATCATTTAATACGTGTTTGTGGTAATCTACAAGGAATTTAAAATAACCTCCACCACTTCCACAAGAGAAACATTTATAGATACCTTGCTCTAGAGATACACGCATAGAAGGAGAATAGTCTTTATGAAAAGGACATTCCATAAAGAAACTATCTCCTGTCACATCAGCATTCTTAAATAGGTTTAATTCTTTAAGTAGATTTTCAAAACTATATTCTTCAGAAGATAAGACTAAGTCTACTACTTGTTTTACCTTTTCTTTATCTGCTTCCCTACTTATAGAATTATACATAGCAAACCTCCACTATTCTGTATCAGAGATTATCTCTCTTTTTCTTATAGTTGCATTTAGAGTTACTTTTCTGTGTGCTTGTATAAATTCAATAACTGATTTTTCATCTACTTCTCCAAGCATATAAGAGTCTAATAACTCATTTAGTTTATGTGCGTATAGAGGGTCAAAACTCTTAGCTAGACTTCTCCATCTACCAACTTTCTTAGCTTTAACTTTATCTATGCTAGGCTTAGCGTCTTTAGACTCACTCTCTTTACCTGTGAATAAATTTGTTAAAACAAGCTTCTTGTAGGTATCTCCTACTAAAACTCCACACTGTAAAATACCTTCAGCATTTACTTCAAGCTTTACTTGTATCTTAACAGTATGTGCTTTACCTTTAGGAATATCTTTTATAATTAAAGAACCTAGATTAACACATTCTTCAGGTCTATTTGAATTTCCTTGATAAACATGAACAGATATTTGTTCTTGATTATCTCTTGTGTTAGTAAATATCTTTGACGCTGAATAAGGCACTACTTGATTTCTCATTATTAATTTATTAATCTTACCGTCAGCTAGTATACCTATTGATAAAGGTAATACATCAAATACACTAACATTATTATCTCCAAACTTAACCCTATGAGCTTCTACAGCCGCACCTAAAGCAACTGATTCATCAGGATTTAGAGCATCATCTATTTTTACAGAAGGGAAATCCCTTCTAAGCATTGATTTTAATAAAGGTGATTTTGTTGAACCACCAACTAATACAATAGAGTCTAATAAATCTGGATTAAATCCACTTAAAGTATTTTCCACTAATTTCTTAGTTTTCCTATAAACTACTTCAGTTGCTCTGAACAAATCTTCTGTGGTAAATAATACTTGTTCTCTTACTTCTGTACCTTTAGAATCATTTAATTTAAAGTTTAAATTCATTAAATGACCTATAGCAGAATCCTTTTTCTTTGACTCTAATTTTAATTTTAATTGCTCTTTCATTTCGTTTGGAATGTATTTA
>CALEBD010000230.1 GCA_937944945.1 uncultured Clostridium sp.
CAGCTGTCATTATACCCGGTGTAGCTGTAGTAGCTGCATTGATTGTATGAATATTAGTACTACTTTCCTGTTCTTGCTGTTTATAGAAGGTATATCTCAGTACAACACTATCTGGATCGTTATACGTAACACCATTAGTATCAACAATAAGCTTATTAGGTATTCTATTAAGTTTGTCAGTAGTTGCTTTACCTTTATCACCAGCATATGCAGTAGAACTAGTTTCACCTAATGCTAATGATTGAGATATCTCAACATATGCAGTACCTGACCATCTATAAGTAAGGTTAGTATCCTGAGTAATATATATCTTACCAGATTCACCTGTATTAGGTAATGCACTAAAAGTACTAACTTCAATTACATCATCTACATATGAAGGCAATTGACTTGAAGGTACTAATCCATTCTAATCTAATGTAGCAATACCATTAGCTACTCCTTTAGAGTTATTAATAGCATTGATATTGTTCTGCAGTGTAGTATCTGCTGCTTCATATGCACTAGTGATGTCCTGTTCAGCTTTAGTGGCTCTAGCGATCTCTGTATCTAAACTACCTTGAAGTGTACTAACAGCTTGAGTTCTATCACTAACTTCTTTACTTATCTTACTATCTAATACATCATCTGCTTCAGATCTTGTAGTAGCTTCATTATTTATATTAGATTGTAGAGTTGAATCAGCTGCTTTATAATTAGTTGTAATAGTATTTTCAGCCTGTGTAGCACGTTCTGTCTCTGCAGTAATCTTACTATTCAGGTCACTATTAGAACTGTCTATATTGCCCTGTAAAGTACTATCTGCAGCCTTTCTAGCATCCTCTTCTGCCTTTATATCATTAGGTAAAGTAACGTCTAACTTTACTTTATCTGCAGCAGCCATAAAGCCAGCATTACTCTAACTAGCACAGTTAACTGTTTTAGTACCTGTTGAGTTAGTATCACTAATACGGTCATAGAAACTATATCTTAAGTCAACAGAACTACCACTGTAATTAGGGTCTAATATACCACTAACTAACTTAGCTGGATACTTATCTATAGTTGCATTAAGAGCATCTAAGTCATCTCTAACTTGTTTACCCTTAGAACCTTCATAAGCTGTACCTTCTTCTTCACCGATAAACAGACGCTCTGAGATAACAGTCATATTATTACCATCCCATCTATGAATGATATTAGTACGACCATATTCATCCTTATCCAGTCTTACATACATTCTATATTTAGACGGATCAGTCGTAGCCCATGTACCATCTTCCTGATACACATACAACTTCTTATCACCAGTATTAAAGTATACATCACCTACATTAGATGATACAAACTCTAGCTCTTTACTATTGCTTACATACTGTTTGATGTTTACCAAACTCTAGAGATTAACTTCTTGATCAGACACTTCCTCAAAATAATCTATAATTGATTTCATGTCCATCTTTCCGTTAGATAACTGATCCTGGAAAGGAATTAACTCCTCTCCAGTCAGTTTATCTCTAAGTTCGAGTTCACTTATTTTAACTCCTTTTACTATCATTTTACTTCGTCTGTTTTAATTTCTTCTGATACTTTAGTTAACTCGATGATAGCATCAATAAAGGCAGGCTTACAATATTGTTCTATATACTGTTTAATGATATTAACTTCTTCAGTATCATATTCTGTTTCACCTTCAGAATTATAAATCTTTAGTGCCAGAGAGTGCAGTTTAATACCACTACCTGTTTCATACAATAATTCACCTAATTGCTGTCTAACATCAGCGCAGACCTTATTAGTTTTCTTAATGTCTGTATATACTTCCAGTTGTGCAAAATTTATTTTCATAATCTATTATTCATTAATTAGAAAGATTTTCTATCATCGCGTAATATCTACTAGCATATTCTTTAATTAGTGTAAAAGTAAAAGTATCTCCTTGATTAATATCAACGTATTCTAATTATATAAGATAGGATACTCCTAATTAGTACTACCATTCTATCTACCATATATTCTTACATTTGGAGAAGAAGCAGTAGGTACATAAGTGATTGTCATTGATACAGTCCAGTTAGCCTAGTTTATACCTAATTTAGATTCTACTATACTACATTCTGGCAGACCAATCATACAAGAACCATATGGTGCTACTATTAGCATACGACTAGCGTATGTCTAACGTTGAATTGTATTACTAGCTTCAGTAAATTCTGCAACACGATAACTATAACCAACAACGTTGCCATTCATAGATATATCTCCATTACCATACATAGCAAGATTATTGTTTAAACCGCCTGTTAAATCCATATACAAACCAGCATTATTGTATACGTATTCATCTGTAGCATTAGAAGTCATTCTACCAAAGTAACCAAATCCTAAACTACTAACAGTTCCCAATATCAGTTCTCTATAGTCCTATTTGAATTTTATATAGCTAGGAAATAGCATCATACCATCACTGCCACCATTAGTACCATCAATATAACCAGTAAGATATAGAGTACCAAGTGTACCAGTAGAAGCAGTAATATTACCTTCTATGTTTGCATTACTAGCGTATAGTTTACCAGCTTGAGTTACTCTAAAGTCTGCATTAGCTCTATTCTCCTCAGTAGTACCAGCCCATATTCTGATAGCATCTCCATTAGTACCGCCTTCACCGGTTATACCAGCTACTACCTAAAAGTCATTAACTGTATTACCAGTATAGTAACCAACACGTAATGCATTACCTGTCATAAAGTCAAGCTTAGCATTCTTAGCTATAATCAAGTCAGTATAAATACTATCTACATTCTAAGCTAATTCTTCCCAGTATTCAGCTCCACCTGCTGTTCCAGGAGCATTGTCGTTACTAGAAGTATGTTTACCATTATTTCTAGTATATATACACTTGTATACTTTGTAACCAGTTTCAGCTCCTAAATCCTTTACTAAGGCTATATCTAAATAACGTAGAGGTTGCACTGTAGGAGATACCTCACTTTCATTACAGTATTCTACTCTAGGTTTCCATTCAGATCTACGTAATATAAGACCTTCACCTTGGTCACCTTTAGATACTTGCATTAACCAATCAGGGTTATCTTCACTTGGTTTAGTGTCAGAGCCATTGTCATTAACGCATAGCCATAAGTAACCTAATACGCTTACTCTATCATAATAGTCATAATGAGTATCTGGTTCCCAAGCACCTCTATCATTAGCATAAAGTACTTCTTCACCACTTGGTTTTACCTGAGTAATCTTACCAGTGAAATACACTGAATTAAGGTATGCGGAATATCCTTCCATTTCATAACCAAATATGTTCAGATTACTTAAGTCACCGAATTGCATTGCAATGTTATTAGCTCTCTAGTCCCAAGTATTTTGATTAACTAAGTAACGTGTATAAGTACGAGTTGAATAGCAAGATGTTTGGCGGTCTACATTAGTCTTATTACCATATGCTACGAAATTCATTTGTGCACATGGATGATAAGTCATAGTCCAATATTCGTCTACAGGTCTAAGCTTATAACCAAATTTCTTATTTTGAGCATCAAGTATGTTAGTAACTTCAAAGTAAACAGTATAGAAACCTGCAAACTTTCTATTACCCATACCATCATCTTCATCACTTTCTGCATTCTCTACAGTGTTCTCAGAGTGGAAGATACCCATACAAAGGTCACCCATTGATACTGCACCGTATTCGCCTTCTTCTAGTTTCAAAGTAATAGTACCAGTATACTAATCTAATTGTTCTACGCTTTCGATTACACCTGCACCAGGAGCATTCCATTTGTCACCTAACTGTATCTCTACACGATTATATCTAAGTTCAGGTACTTCGAGGAATCTACGTAATGTAAGACTATCTAATTCAGCATGACCCCATTTATCAATCTTACCACCAAAACCAGTAAGACCTGATGCAAAACCTTCTTGACCAAATACAGCTGAATCTTTAAACCATACTTCATGTGGTGTAGAATCTGGCTTAATCTTACTTATGAATATATCATCGTATATCTCTGTATTCAGATTCTTATTAGTCCACTTTTGTAATTCACTGTCCCAAGCTAAGGCTTCGTCATTACGAACATCTTCTACTTTTACATCTTGTAAATCAACTAACTTACCTAATAAACCTGTAACTACTTTATTAGCAGCTACATTAGACCACCTATTACCGTCATACTGTAATAAGTCTAGTTTAGTTGCATCTACTATATTAGTATCCTTTAGATACTCAATACGGTTCTGTAAGTTAATCTAATTCTATATATCACCTAAGTCATTACGTAACTTCTCTATATCAGATGTATTAGCTGATACGCTCTTGTTAGTATTGTCTAAATACTAATTCTAAACATAGTTTACTAAGCTATCTGATACAGTCTTAATAGCTACAGTATTCTTTAGTACCTATTTCTCTAATTCTTCTGGAGTCATTGTTCACAAATTATAAGTTGACCATTAACGGTCTCTAAACCAAAATTAGTATTTAGCTCTCTCTCTAATAGTATAGGTCTAATGATTTCCTAATCATTACCATACCAGTATCTACTAGGTTGTACAAGGCAGTTAATAAGCTATTCTAACTTATCTATCTGTACTTGAGTCAATGGGTAATCACCGTCAAGTAAGTTAGCGATATATGAAGCACAAGCTATACTCTTTATATCACACTTATCATACTCTATATTGTACTTAGTAAGTAAGTTTTTACTGGCTCCTATTTTATATATTTCTTTAGTTAACATAACGAACAACACCCATTTTTGCAATTACAACAGCTATTAACTACTTTCTTGCAACGATTACAGTCAAAGTGACCATCATTGAATATACTGTTATTAATACATATACCTAACATTCTTGCAATATCTTTGTAGTATTGAACTGCATCATTCATTATGTCATGTTCTATAGCGTATTGCAATAAGTTATACTTAAGTATGAATAACATTATACGATCTTTCTATTGATCATCTAAACAAGTACTACAGCTTGTACAAAGTAAATCTATCTGCTTATAGTACAATTCTTCTCTATCGTAATAGAATACAGTAGAGTCTTCTATACTTACAGTAAATGCACTAGCAAATGGTGATGTAGCATCTAATGTAATATGATACCTATCTTCACTGATATTGGTTACATCTCCTTCTTCGGCACTTATCAACAGTACAGAATATGAATGTTCTTCAGAATTATCTGAATTACGCTTAGTATAGTTATCCAGTGTGTCTATATATAAATATAAGTCTTCTGACACTGTATCAGGTAATTTAGTACCTAAAGAGATTACTAGAGTATCATCTATGTTTTTAATTCCAATTATTTTCATGATATATATTTAAATAAAAAAGGCTACAGGGCTATTTAGCCCCATAGCCCTTTGTCAGCACACTGAAATATTATTTATTATGCTACAGTTTCACCTTTGATAAATGACTGGATACCTTTATCAACGATAGAACCAACCATATCAGGACAATAAACTTCCGTAGTAAGCGGAGTAGTCTTGATGTATTGGTTATCATTGCTCAGATACAAGTTGTCATTTTCAATAGTTGCATAGTCATACTGAGTACCTTCAACTACCTTGCGAGCCTGTTCAACAGTAGGATAAGCGCCAGTAAATACGTGACCTTTATAACCCATGTTACGAACTTCCTCGTCACGAACTTGTTTCCAGTAGCCTTTACCAGGATTACCTGCTGTCTTAGCAATAACAGCACCCGGAACAGCTTTCGGTTGGTTAGCCAACAGAGCACCAGGAACAGTTTCATACAGTGAAGCTTCCATAGATACAACGCTGTATTCATTCAGTGAATCAACACCTTCGTTATCATCTTTAGCCATTGCAGTCAAAGTAATAACTGCAGCACTAGCAGAAGCCTGTACACGACGATTCTTGTGAGCATTAATTTTCTTTACGATAGCAGAAGCTAAATCAGAAGCAGTTGCAGTTTCAGCATATACCTCATAAGTATGAGTAAATTGCCAAACAGCTTCGTAGATATCCTTATAATAAATACGAAGTACATAACGGTGACCAGCTACAATAGTAGCATCAGTTAAAGTAATAGTAATCTTTTCTTCAGTAGGTTCAACATGTTCACCAATTACTGCAGACGGTTTAGAAGCTTTCTGGATTTCATTAGAGAAATCAATATTAGCTTTCTGTGCTACAGAACCATCAGGCATAGTAACATTCATCTTTTCACCCGCTACACCTACATACAGAGAGTTAGCATTTACTGCATCAGCAGCAGTTTTAATAAGAGCTTTATTTTCATCAAACAAAGCAACATCACCAACAGCTAATGCATCTACTGTAGTATAAGAAGCAGGAGCTTGTTTTCCAATCAGAACTGAGTGTACTGAAGTTATCATCTTTATATATTATTTTTTAAATTAGACATTAGCGCTTAGTCTATTCGCTTACCTTCTACTTTACTCTAGGTATTTCCACGTTAGTAAGCGCCTTTAATTATTCGTCCTAAGATTTCTTAGAACTTGCATTAGGTATAGTTTGTACTATCATTTGAACTGCTAGATCAACTATATCCTAGTGTGTATTTTCTGGTAAATCTGTATACTCTTTAGTTAAATCCTAGAGAGTACCTAAATCCTTAGCTTTTCTTAAGTAAGTAAGCTCATAAGAACGTATGTCATATTTACCATCAGTATATAATACAATTTTATTGTCAGTATATACTCTAATAGGTTTTGCTTGATTATAACGCAATTTATGATCTGATAGACTATTACTTAGTCTAGAGCTTACTGTCTCTATTGTAGCCTCTATTACATCAGATTCACGGGTAATTAAGTTATTGCATTTATTATCCTTTATACTTATATATACATTTTCACCAAGTGCAAACATATAATCTTCAGGATAATTGGCTTCCCATTTATTACCTAATTTACTAAAGCTATAAGTAGTATAGCTCTTAGTATTCACTAAAGTACGTATGTTATCAGTAATCTCTTGGTTTCTCTAGAATACTCTAAAGTTCTATTTAACATATTCGTCTTTAGCTTTATTTATAAAATGAAACAAAGTATCTGAAGGAAACTTGATAGTTTCATTATAATTAGGTATGATATTGTTAAGCTACCTCTCTATATTTATTTGAAAATCTCTCTCACACATAATTATTCAGATACTTGGTTTAACTAAAACTTAGAAGATTGTCTTTGAGATTCTATATTCTCTAAAGCAATTACTACTGCTCTATTAATAATCTCATACATAACATCTTCAGGGAAGTCTAATTCTTGTTCAGGTTTAGTATAATCAAACTTAGTTGGTTTCTTAACATAAGTAAGATCTACTCTGTAGAATTCTGTATTATCTTCTACTCTTGGAGCATACATAGGATCCTGCATTAAAACAGGATCTACGTATACTAAGAGTTTATTATTTTCTAAAGTAGCTACTGGATTCTCTACCCAAGGTATATTATTATAAGTCTGCTTAAAAGGCTTTACTAACTCATGGCTAGTAAGTACACAGTTAGTCTAGAATTGTCCATACTTAAGTAATACACTAAGTATAGTCATTCTATTATCTTCATCATGAATATCTTCTAATGCATACTCATTATAGTCTGTATGTACAGCATGAAGATTAACATCTGTAGCTATTAACTTCTCTATCTCAGATAAGTTAGATACAGAACCTTCTAAACCTACTCTTAATGCATTGTTACCAGTAATCTTATTACTTAAGATTTCTAACTATGCTTGATTAAGAAATAAGTCTACTTCTTCATCTAAGAATGCTGGGCATCCACCATAAGCAATACCTTCTGCATTCTTATCCAGAACTACCTTGAAAATTATATGAGAATCTTTATTAGTCATTACTTAGATTTTATTTCCTGCATTATGCTAAGTTTAATATCTTGATTTTTCTTATCCTTAAGATAGGCAATTACATCTTCAAGACCATTACCAATTAAATCAGTACCAAAGTAATATTGAGCACGATTCTTTCTAATAATGTTTTTAGCAATAGCTTCTTCAATTACGAAGTTAATTTCTTTATTAGGGTTATTTACCCATTTCATCAAGAACTTAGAAGGATCAGCTTCAATAAATTCTGACAATTTGGCTTCAGCAACTTCATTAGACATAGAGTCTGATTTCATACCATAGAGACGTAAACACTTACGCATTTCTTCAGTAGACATCTTATCCATTTCTCTATATGCTTCACGCTTAACCTTATTGAACTTATTCTGTTCCTCTGCTTCACTATCCTTATTAATCATAACATAATCTGTGCTAGGCTTAATATCATTAAGACCATTAGCAACTCTTTTATGCTTCTTAAGGAATAAATATTTTAATTCATCCTCAGGTCTATTAGTATCTAGTATTAAATCCTTTTTGCCAATTTTAATAGCAAAAGTATCCCAAAATGTACTATTTGGAGATAACTATCCCTCAGGATAACCAATTTCTTTTTCTAATCTAGCTGCATCTTCTGCAGATAAACCAGTATATAAATTACCAGATCTAGTCCAGTAAGAGCTTACATAATCAAAACATGTAGGCCATTTAGTAATCCCAGTCCAGGGATTAGTTTTAATTATTCTAACGATTACTTCCATAATTATTAATTAGATTGTTCAGTTAGTTGTTCTTTATATTTCCAGATATATTTAAGGTTTGAAAATGATCTAGGAGTTAGCTTACCATATTCTCCTTTTAATTGCCGTTGTATAGCTCTTCTATCACATCCTGTAGATCTACTAGCTTCTATAATAGAAGGAAATTCAGCAATTATTTCTCCAGTATATTTATCAATTTGGTATACTGATTTTGCTGATTTCATTCCGTTTTCTCTAGCTACTTCTAACATTTTACCAGTTAGCTTATCTCCTGCCTTAAACATATGCTTTTCGACAGCTTTTCTACATGCTTCTGATATTTCATGTCCACCTTTGTCCTTATTATAGCCCTTTTCTGGATTAGTAGAATCATAGTAAGAAATCCACTCTTTTTCCTTTTTATCTATTTCTTTAGGATTTCCTTCTATAGTTTCTATTAACTCTGGTATGAAATTTTGAATTCCATACTTTCTCATTGCTATATAGAGCGAGCAAGATAAATCATTAAGACGTTTTGATGTAAACGCATGAGATATATGATCTGAATATCTTCTCATTATATCTCTTTTAGTTTGACCTATATAAACCTTGTTGTTTATTATATCTGTAATTTTATAAATATTTCCAATCATAGTAGTATGTTTTTATTATTTAACATACTACTATAACGGAATATTTTAATTAAGGTTCCTCAATCGCGGCGATTATTCTGCCTCCATGATTAATTCTCCGCAGGCTCTGGGGTCTCTAAGCATAATACCCATTTCACCAAGGAAGAATACAGTGTAACCGTCCTTACCATTAGATCTCAGAGTATTAATAGACTTGCCATAGCCAGACGGAAGAACTGCACCACCAGTAGTCCAAGTTACGAATTCACGATCCTTACGAACTACCTTAACGATATTAGCTTCACCATCACGTCTACCCAGATCAAGGAATGTCATACGATATGATTCCAGCGGTTTCAGAGTTACAGGATGTAACTGACGATTATAAACAGGATCATCGTACAACGGGAAATATTTCAAAGTAAGCTCAATACCATTAGTCATTTGGTAAGTCTTGAACTGACCACCGAACTTCAGGCTATCACCAGAACCAGTTACAAATACTGTATCCATCAAGTTCATAGTGGCTACCTTTTCCTTCAAGATACGGTCAAATTCACGCATACCCATTTCACCAGTCAAAGCAACGAATTTACGTTCGTTAGTACCAAGTACGTTATAAGACAGGTCAAACAAGAAGTCTTCCAACAGTTCAGCACTTAAATGAGTATAGTAACGCTTGTTAGACGGAGCAATCTGTTCCAACAGACCAGCACCAATGAATACCGGACGACCATTAGTACCCTTCAGATTACAAGAACCATCTTTGTTTACATTAGATTTCATGTAAACCAACATACGTTCACATCTCTTATACCATTCACGAAGAGCAACCCATTCCTGATAGTCAGCCCACAAATAAGATTTCTTACCAGTTTTAGGATCTTGCAGAGCAATAGCCATTACTGTAGAATACGCAGAACCTGTGATATCGTAGTTAATACGGATAGTAGTAAGGTAGTTACGCATCTTAAAGTGAGTACTATAGTTCAGGATATCACCTTCTTCACTGTACTCCTCAACAGCAGAAGCAAGACGATTAACTTGGCTACCAGCTTTCAGATACTGTGCAGGAACATAAGAAGTAGGATTACCATCAGCAATGAAGCAAGTATATACCCAAAGATTACCATCTTGATAAGGTGCACCAGCAACACGCAGTTGATATTCCTTATTGTCCAATTCCAATACAGCAGTAGGACCGAACCAATTTTCTTCCAACCACAGATAGATAGGAGTATTACCCAAACCTGCAGTAGTAGTATCAGTGATAGCAGCACCATTCCATTTAGCATCTCTAATGGTAATAGCTCTATCTGCATCAATCATTACATTCCACTCCCAGCTCGGTTGATCAATAGTCATTACATTACCAAGACCGCCAGTTATCATGTCGAGGGAAGTATTATAACCATTATCTTTAGTTCCGAATACATAAGACAACACTGTAGCAACTTGATACGGATTCTACTGAGAAGCAGCAGAGATTTTATTGGTATCAATCAAGTCTGAGAAACGTTTGCCTTTGTACAAAACCAAATTATTCAGAATATTATTATCCATAAAATATTAGTAAATTATAATTTATTTGTTATTTAATCTACACGTAATTGTCGTGCAAAAGAATCCCACATAGACTCAGTGCTAGTGTTATCCTGTCTTTTAGTCTTTCTACTTACTCCAGTTCTATTCAAACTATTCTTGAACTTATTAATAGCTGCATTAGAGCCTTCACTCTTAGCTGCTTTTAATAGGGTATCACCCTTCATAGTAAAGTAGGCGGACTCAAGTAAGTTCTTCACGCTTTTGGAATAGTCTTTCTGATACTGAGTCTTTCCATCAGCTGTGGGTTTGAATATATATTCCAATAATGCCTATTTATCTTTCTGAGGTATTTTAATTCCACGAATATTATCCATGCCCTTCAATTCACTGACAACGGTATTAAATTGTTCCTGTTGACGCTTTTTAAGCTCCTTAGCGCGCTTTTCTTGCGCTTCTAATAGCTCTTGTTTCTTTTGCTCCTTAATGTCTCTAAGGGCTTCTAATGCGTCCGTAGCCTCATCCTCGAGTAAACCAGCTTCTTCGTATTTAGTCAATTTCTTTTCAATTTGTTTAGCATTGAAGCCTTTTTCTTTCAAGAATTCTTTGATAACCAGTTTTTGATTTACCTCACTATCTTCTATATTAATCTCTTCTAAGTCTAAGTCTCCATCAATCTGGAAATAATCTCTGAGGTTACCACCATTCTTTACAAAGTTATCCAATGCTTCTACTTCTTCACTGGCATACTGAGGTACAGAATTCTCCTCAATAACATCTTTGAAATATTCAACTAGTTCTTCTGGAGTTTGAGGGATTTCTTCATCTTCATCTAATTCCCAACCCATTTTATCTGATAATGCTTCAAAGAAACTAGTTACTGCATTACTTTCAATATCTTCTCCTTGATTATTATCAATATCATTATTTGGGTCATTATTAGGTTCGTTATCTTCCTCTTCTTCCTCCTCCTCTTCTTCGTTATCCTCTGGTTTACTTTTCTTAGAAGGTTTGTTCTTTGGATCATCTACGTCTTCCTCTTCTTCTTTATTGCCTTTATTACCTTTACGTAGTTCTTCCAATTCCTCATCAGTCAATTCTTCCGATGCCCCCTCAAATTCATTTTCATTACCAGGCATACGATTACTATTTACATTACTACCTGGCATCATGAAGTCTTCAAATACTTCAAAACCGTTCAATGTATTACTATCCATAATTATATATAATTAGATTATTGTTATTTATATTCTAAAATACTTTTACAAAAGTATCTTAATTGTTCAATAGTTAAGTCACTCTTCATCTGATTTACTGCCATACATACCAATTGTAGATTGCCTTTAATATAACCTAAGTTTGAATCTATTCTATCTACGCTCACATTAGTAGGTACTCGACCGCTATCGAAATAGTATGTCATAGGTATACCAGATAAGGCACATAAACCTTTTTGTGTATTCCATAGTTCGTGCAAATACTGTAGATCTATATTACACTGTATGTCTTTCTTACGAGCTCTATATTTTAGACCATGAAATCTTTCATATAGAAGTCTATTTAGATCTTTACTTCCTCTATTTTTTTCCTTACGTCGTAAATAAGCATTTCTTTTACACTCCTTGCATCTACTATCCTTTTCAGCTCTAAACCATTTATCTGTATTCTTATCAAAACAGTCCAAAGGTTTATACTATTTACATGAATAGCATAGAAGATTACCATCTTCATCAAATTGCTTAAATTTACTCCTGTATCTTCCTGTCATTTTTTCTTTTTTCTCTTTTTAGCTATCTTTGAAAAGTTTTGAGCAAATATAGCACGCTTACGCGTCAAAGGATTTTTACTATGCGTAAGTTCTTCAGTTGATTTACCAGTTCTACGTTTCAACTCATTGAACTTACCTCTATTCTTTTTCTTAATATGAATACCACCATACTTGTATGTAGGTATAGGGTAGACCAGCATGATACCTGTATAGTCTATTAAATCACTCATACTAATCTTTAAGTTCGTTTATTTCCTTTTCAAGTTCATTAATGCTTTCATCAATATCTACTTCTGATTCATCTTCTTCTGTATCATATTCTTTATC
>CALEBD010000231.1 GCA_937944945.1 uncultured Clostridium sp.
GACCATGGATGTATTCTGGGAAGTAGCCTTGATCACCACCATAAAGACCTCCTAAAAACGGTACTATAACTTGTCCCCCATGGTCATGTGAACTTACAACTAAGTCAATATCCCAAGCTTTTGATGCTTCACCAAATACAAAACTATCTGGTCTGTGACTCATCATAATTTTATAACTCGATGTATCTTCAAATTCTGTCAAAAAGTCATATATTCCATCTCCCATATCATCACGCTTTGTTGTTCCATTTGGATCAAACGCATATCCATACATTCCACCAATACGAATATCGACACCATTTACCTTTATATCTTTGTACTCCATTTCTAATAAAGTTGCCCCTGTGCTTTTTATTTCGTCTAATAATTTTTCAGAATGTTGATTTTCCATATATTCTAGCTCATGATTTCCCAAAGCATAATAAACAGGAGCTATCTTTACAAGTCTTTTTATAAAACTCATTGCAATGTCGCTGTTTTCAGAATTGTCGTTTAAAATATCACCATCTGCTATTATAAAATCTGGATTTTGTTCTTTTATTTGTTTTAATAATTCTCTGTCATCGTCTTTAAAAGTGTTGTCGTGTAAATCACCTATCACTACGAATTTTACTGAAGAATTTATTTTGTCGCTATTTATATCGTAAGAATTTACTGTTAGGTGGTTGTACGAAATGTATACTAGATAATAACAAATTGGAATTGCTATTATAATTAGTGCACAAATTATTGCTAATGCTATTTTTAACTTTTTCTTAGTTTTTTTATTTTCACCCATAATTTATCCCCCCTGACTAGCTAAGTTTATAAATTTATATATACACCTTTTTGTGATATATACTTGTTCCTAGCTGTTAAATCTATATAAATTAAATTGAAAAATTAAAAATCTTTTATCAATCTATTGACCTCTTTTTCATCAATATCACTAACATCCCCGCTGTCAATCCTATAAACCCTGTCGCACATTGTCAGCACGCTTGGCCTGTGCGTTGTGACGATGCAAGTTCTGGCGTAACCACTGTTCATAATATTGCGAAGGACTTGTCTTTCTGTAAATACGTCTAATGCAGAAGTCGCCTCGTCTAGTAAAAGTATCGGTGATTTTCTCAAAAGCGCCCTTGCGATTGAAATCCTTTGGGCTTGACCTTCTGAAAATCCTCCACCTCTCTCGCCTACTTTTGAGTTGATACCTTGTGGAAGTTTTTTTACAAAATCGTACGCACAGGCAGTTTTTAACGCATCGATAATTTCGTCATCACTAGCATCTGGTTTTACCATTCGCATATTGTCGGCGATTGTCCCGGAGAAAATCGTATTGCCCTGTGGAACGTAGGCGAAAAATCGTCTCGTAGCCGATGAAATTTTGCAACTTATTCCGTTGATGTCTTTTATAACTGCGCTACCAGATTTCGCATTAATAAGACCCAGCAGCAACCTGACCATAGTCGTTTTTCCCTCACCAGAAGGACCCACAAGCGCCACAATCTCGCCTGGATTTGCGACTATGTTGGCGTTTTTAAACACTGTTTTAGTGTTATTGTAACTAAAATTCACATCCTCAAGCTCAACACTAAGCCCCTTGCCTTGTGTGTTGTTTTGTATTAATCTCACCTTTTCGTCGTCTAGCTTTGTCTCATTTTTAATTTTGAAAAATTCCATAATCCTACCAGCAGACGTCGTCGCGCTTATTGCAGATGGAACAAGGCTCACAAGCGATTTGAATGATGACGATAATTGGCCAGACAACTGGACAAACAAAGTCATTGTCCCAAATGTGATGTGACCTGTCCAAAGGCGGTAAACACCCCACCCAAAACAAGCATAAGCCACAAACATCCCCACAACCGACATAAAAGACGATGTATAGACAGAAAATTTGTTGTAATCCAAGTAGACATCTTTATAATTTTGTTGCACATTTCTCAATCTATTGCTGAAAAACTCCACTAAATCAAACGCCTTGACCGATTGTATATTTTGAAAAGACTCCTCATTAAAAGACATAACCTCACTCGAAACTTCTCTCATCCTCTTGTTATAATCCCTCATCTTTTTCATTAAAGTCTTTGACACAATCACCATCACAGGCGCACTACCAAGCGCAATCACCGCCATCGTCGGATCATAATAAAGAATTATCGCAAGGATTCCCAAAAACTGAACAGAGCGCGTAATCAAACTCGGTATCCAGCTCAAAATACTAGAGGCTACAGTATTTACATCACCGTTTAAGCGATTTAGTAAATCACCGCTGTGAAACTCCTTCATAGATATCCAGTCAGCCACGAGGATTTTGTCATATACCTCAGCTTGAATTTCATTATTTACTTTTATATTAATTTTTGCTGAAATCATAGTTGTCACAGCATTAATTCCAATACTAAAAAGTCCCATAGCAATTATAAAAACTGCAATTAAAGCTATATTGCCTTTGTCCTGACCTGTTACAGCGTCGATTAAGTACTTTGAACCTACACTCGACGCTAGCCCCATAAGCGTCGTCATTATCCCCAGACATATGTAAAATACAATTTGAAATTTGTATTTTTTTGCATAAGTGTACATCCATTTTGTCTCTTCGTACATTTCCTGTAGCATGCCATCTTTGATTTTTGTTATAACCTTTTTTATAAATTCCATTTGATTCCCCCATTTGGTTTTATATGTATATAGATATTTTAGCACTTTTTGGTAGTTATGGCGCAGTATTTACAAAGATGTAGATTTATATGAACTTATGTTCTGTATAAGTATATTTCCCTAATT
>CALEBD010000232.1 GCA_937944945.1 uncultured Clostridium sp.
TATCAAAAATGATATTAACTATGTATATAAACAATTATTAGGACGAGATGAAACTTACAGCAATATAGGAGTTTTTGATTTAATTAATGAAAATGCAAGTATAGAGTTGGACCAAAGTAGTCAGCTATATGGCGAAATGATAGAGAATATATCACAAAAAATAGAAAGCTTAATTTCAAATGGAGTTTCTAAAAAAGATATTGTAGTAATAAATCCTATAAATACTCCAGTATTAGATTATGAAATTACAAATAAGTTAAAGGCTAAAGATATAGAGATATTAAATACAAAGAAAACAAGCAAAATAATAGATTATCCATATGGAAATTTATTATATGTTGCAGTCGCTATATATTGCGAACTTCAATCTCATATAAAAGAAGAAGAGTATATAAATTTTATTCAGATTTTATTTAATTTAAATAGGATAAAATCATATAAAATCTATAGAAATAGGGATAAAGAAGAAGATTATAAACAAATAATAAAATATATAGATGAAAAACGAAAAGAAAAGCTCAGTATAGGAGAGTTTCTAACTAAATTTTATATAGATAAAGTTTTAAATTTAAAAGATGGAAAAGAAAATGTATCTATTTGTAAAAATATAATTGAAGAAAGTGAGTCATTTATAGACTCTTTAGATAAATTAGATTTAAATAAAAATGCAGATGAAGTATTTATAATATCATTAAAAAAATTTATAAAAGACTACTTTAATGCAAGACAAATAGAAGAAATAAAAGATAGAGATGCAGTATTAATAACGACACCTTTTTCTTATATATCAAATAATATTAAAAGAAAGACTCAAATATGGGTAGATATAGGAAGTAATACTTGGAATATGAAGATAGAAAAAGATTTAGCAAATCCACTTGTCTTAAAAAAATCTTTTAGAGATGAAGATATATACACAAGTGATATGGAGGAAAGTTATAAAAAGTACTTCTTATACAACACTGTTTATAATTTGCTAAAATACGCTGAAAATGTATATGCATATAAAAGTGATTATTCTATAAATGGGTATATACAAGAAGGTGGATTATACAGCTTACTGCTTAGACTTATAAATAAAGGAGGGGACGCTCTTGAGTAAGATAAATTATAGAAAAGACCAAATACCAATAATGAACTATGAAAATGGGACGATGGCAGTGCCGGCAGTACCAGGAGCGGGAAAGACTTTTATAGTGACAAATTTAGTTGCTAAACTACTAGCAGAAAATAAAAATGAAAAAGGGAAGATATTGATTCTTACATATATGAACAGTGCCGCAAATAATTTTAAAGGCAGAATAAAAAAGATTTTAGAAGAAAAGGGAATAGACTCTACTAACGGATTTGAAGTAATGACTATACATTCTCTGGCAGCTAAGATAATAAAAGAAAAGCCAGAAGTCATGATGTTGAGTGAAGACTTTAATATTGCAGATGATCTTCAAAAAACGATGATGTTAAATGACTGTATAAATACGTTTAGGGCTAGTGGAGGAGAAACTGCATATAGATATTTTTTAAAAGAGCAAAAAAATCAAATGTGGTACGATATACAACTTGAAGCGTGGCAAGATGGATTTTTTGAATTAGTAGCTAAAGCTATAAGTAGTTTAAAATACAACGATATAACCCCACAAAAGCTAGAAGAAAATACACTTAGCAACAAAGGTATTTTAAAATGATAAGTTTTATATATAAAGATTATGATAAAAAATTAAAACAAAATGGTCTTTTAGATTATGATGATTTATTAATTTATGCTTATAAAACTTTGAGTATAGACGAGCAGCTAAGAGAAAAATTCCAAAATAGATATAAATATATATTTGAAGATGAATGTCAAGATTCTAATGAGATTCAAGGGAAGATAATAAAATTAATCTGTGAAAAAAACAATAACTTAGTTAGAGTTGGAGATGTAAATCAAAGTATAACAGGTACATTTTCTTCTTCTGATCCTAGATTCTTTAAGGAATTTATGACAGAAGCTGATTATTGTTATGAAATGAATATGTCAAATAGAAGTTCAGCAGACATACTAGAACTTGCTAATAACTTAGTGGAGTTTGTATGTAATGATTTAGAAGAAACAGAATGTAGGGAAGCTCTACAACAAATAGAGATAGAAACAGTAGAAAAAGGACAAGGTTATAAAGAAAATCCTAATCCAGATAAATATCAAATAAATGCAATGTGGTATAAAACTTTTGAAGAAGAAATACTTCAAACAGTTAGATATGTAAAAGGATTAAAATTAAAATATCCAGAAAAGAGTATAGGAATTTTAGTTCCTTATAACTCACAATTAAGCCAAGTTTCAAAAGTTCTTGAACAAGAAGGACTAGAATTTGAAGAATTGGGGCCAAATTCAAAAAACAAAAGAAGGATAATCGATAATATAGCTAAAATAATAAATTTTATAATAAATTGTGACGATATAGAAGTTTTAATAGATGTCCTTTCTAGTGTGTTTATAAAAACAGACAACAGAGAAGGCAAAAATGACTTTTTAAATATATTAAGAGAGTATAGTGTAGAAGAGTTGTTATATAGCAATGTAAAAGATAAACCTCTTATAATAGACGACAAATGTGAGATGTATATAACTTTTAAACAAGGACTAAATTCTTTAGTTGAAATTTTAGAACATTCTACAACAAAGATTGATGAGTTGATTTTATTTATTAAAGAAAAACTAGATTTAAAAGGCGAAGAAAAGTCACTAGTTGATTATATTGCATTTTATGTTAGATATATTACAAATGAAATGCCAAATATAACGCTTTGGGAGATATACGACGTTTTATCTGACAATAAAAGCAAAGTATTTAATTATATGATAGATGTAGTATACGAAATAAATGGATATGAACCACAACCGGGAAGCATAACAGTATGCAATTATCATAAATCTAAAGGGATGGAATGGGATTGTGTATTTTTACTTCAATTGACGCAGTTTCATTTCCCAGATAATATAAATCAAAAGTTTCAATGTGATAAATGGTACTTAAAAGATAAATATAAAAATACTGAGGCTTTAATCAACAATCAAATAGACTTAATAGTAAATGGGAAGTTGACACAAAATTATTATAAACAGACGAAAATAGATATTATAAATGAAAAAATTAGGCTGTTATATGTAGGTATTACAAGAGCTAAGGAAATGCTTATAATGATGGGAAGTAGTTATAAATCAGAAGAAGAATCAAAAAACACTAAGAAAAAACAAGAACCTTGTTTATATCTTAAAATATTAAATCAATTGATAAAAGAAAAAAGGGAGATGAATAAATAATGGATCAAAAACTTAAATATTTTCTATACAGTCAAAATTCATTAAACACATTTAAATCATGTCCTTTAAAGTTTAAATATAAATATATAGACAATATAAATTGGAGATTCGATTCCATAGAAAGCCGAGATTATTATGAAGGACTAAAATCGGGGAGTGAGTTTCATTTATTATGCGAAAGATATTTTAAAAATATTCCAATTGGAGAAAATATAAGTGAAGAGTTTAAATTATGGATAGAAAAGATAAAGGACATAATTTATATAGATGAATCTAAAATATATTTGCCAGAATACGAAGTTAGAATTAAAATAGGAGAAAATTACTTAACTGCAAAATATGATTTAGTAATTATAGATGATAACAGCATCGAAATTTGGGATTGGAAGACAGAATCACAAAATTCAAGCTATAAAAACATAGAAAATAGAATGCAGACAATAGTGTATATG
>CALEBD010000233.1 GCA_937944945.1 uncultured Clostridium sp.
TATACCTCTATCTTTATATGGTATATTTATTAATTCATTTCCTAAAATTCTAGCATCTAAATTCATTATTTCATCTTCAAAGTTAAGTCTATCTTTTTTAGATAAATAATCTTTTTCTGGCTTAAATACATCACAGTATTTTATAGAGAAATTTAAAACCTCATCACTTATATCTACACCATATATTTTCTTCATACTATTCATTTACTCTAAATATTGTTTATTAAAAACTCATTTTTACTGAAGCTGCAAATGAGCGTGAGTATGGATAATCTAAACCACGTTCAGCACGTACTGTAGAAACACGAAACAAATCATTGCCCGACAATTCTACACGCAATAAACCGATACGTGCTTTCTTCAACCACTCTGCATTAAAATCATAACCAACCGTAAGAGAGTTAAATGTTAACACATTGTAATCCTGAATGAAACGGCTAGTAGGGCGAGTTACAGCAACAACTCCATCTGTTTGTAAACGTCCGTAAGGAGTACAGTCTCCAGGATTTTGCCAACGTCCTGTCAATACACGACGGTCTACATTACTACTTTGTATATATGCATTTTCAACCTTATTCACTAATGTAGAATTATAGCGCTGTCCTCCAAATTCATACATAAATGTAGAATATACAGTGAACTGCTTCCAACGCATATTAAAACCAAAAGTACCTTGAAGTTTCGGCTCTTCATTTCCAATTACAACTTGATCAGCAGCGTTCCAGTCATACGTAATAGTGCCATCGGGGCGGACAAATATTTCTCTACCATCTGCAGGATTAATACCTAATGATTTTACCCCAAAAATAGACGTCAAAGATCCACCCTCTACATATTGCAAATAAGTAGCGCTATATTCCGTTTTACCTTTATTAGTACCAGAGTTATAATCAGCATATTTCTCTTGCACTCGCTTATTATACTCTTTTAGGCTATCAGAAATCTTAGTTATCTCATTCTTATTATGAGCCATATTAACAAAAGCTGCTACATACCAATCTTTAGCATTCAGAATTGTACTACGTAATTGAATTTCAACACCTTTATTCATCACCTCACCAATATTATCCTTATACGAAGTAAAACCTGTAGAGCTAGGTAAAGTTACACTATTAACCAAGTCAACTGTCTTCTTACGATAATAAGAGAAGTTCATCTGAAGTAACCCTTTGAACATATCAACATCTAATCCTAAATCCATATTATGCGTTTTCTCCCATCCTAATGAACTGTTTCCTAGAGCCATCAACGTCGCCCCTAAACCTGTTTTAAACCAATTATCTGTAATCACTTGGTAAATCGTTTGTGCCTCATAAGGAGAAAAATCTACTTTACCAGTAATACCATATGTCCCACGGATTTTAAAACGATCCATCCACTCGAATTGCTTCATGAATTTATAATTATGTAAATTCAATCCAAGTCCTCCAGAAAAGAAGGGAGCAAAACGCTGATCGGAGCCAAATTCTGAATTACCATCAAAACGTAATGAGACATCTGCTAAATAAATATTATCAAATGAATAGTTGAATGTCCCTAGTGCACCAAACAAACGACTTTTACTATCTGTATTAGTAGGTAATGTAGGTACTTTATTTGCATAGCCTGGAGAAGACAATTCCCCAGAAGGAAACCCTTTATAGGTAATACCAAAACTATCACCAGTACTGGAAGTCGCATTTACACCAACTAAGAAGTTCAAATTATTCTTTTTGATACTCCGATTGTATGACAAAGTAGCTGTAGCATCCCAACTCAAACTATTGGCAGTAGCTACATCT
>CALEBD010000234.1 GCA_937944945.1 uncultured Clostridium sp.
TTTTAATTTAGCATTCAATCTTTCATCTAATTCATCTGGTATTTTTATATCTTCATTCTCAAATTCACTTAATAATTTTTCTATTTCTTTCTCTTCATCTAAAAAATTTCTATTCTCTTTATTCATATTATTTCACCTCCAAATCCTTTTTCATACTTCTAAGAGCTTTATACATTTTTCCTTTCACAGTACCTACTGGAACATCCAGTATATTCGCAATTTCATCTAATTTATAACCCACATAAAATTTTAATCTAATCATTTCTCTAACTTGAGGTTCTATTTTTGCCAAACTTCTTTCCAAATCAAGTTTTTCTTCTTGATTATCTGATTTTGACTTTATAATTCTAGAAGTTTCAACATCCTCCAAATATATTAATTTATTATTTTTGCTAATAATATTCTTAGCTTCATTTATAACAATTCTCAAAAACCATGTTTTGAAATATTGTGGTTCTTTTAAATTTTGTATATTTTTTAACCCCTTCTCCACGGCTTGTAAATATGCATCTATGCTGTCTTGTTCATTTTTTAATATTGTGTATGCTAGTTTATATCCCTCATTTTTTAAGCTATGTACTAGAAGGCTATAAGCTTTAAAATTTCCCTTGATTGCTTTTTTAATTAATTTTTCGTCCATTACTTTTACCTCCCTTCACATATTAGACTAATAAAGTTATTAAAAAGTTATAAATATTTTTCTAAATTCTATATGAATATACATTTGAATTAAATTTCTTCTGACTAAATGTATTTTCTAAAAATCCACACAAAAAAAGCATACAAAATATTTGACTATTTTATATGCCTTTTAATAAAATTATCTATTTAATTCCGAAGAATTTTTTAGCATTTTCTTTTGTTGCTTCACAAACTTTTTCATAAGAAATTCCTTTTTCAACTGCTATTGTATCAGCTACAAATTGCACTAGTGATGGATCATTTCTTTTTCCTCTATGTGGCGTTGGTGCCATATATGGTGAGTCAGTTTCTATTAATAATCTATCAAGAGGTATTTCTCTTACTACTTCTTTTGTTTTCTTGTTATTTTTGAATGTTACTGTTCCTGATATTGAAATATAACATCCCATTTTAACATATTCTCTTGCTAATTCAACATTTCCACTATAGCAATGAAGTACGCATCCTATTTCAGGACTTTTTGTTGATTTTATAATCTCAAAAGTATCTCCATGTGCATCTCTATCGTGAATTATTATTGGTAATTTTAATTCATTAGCAAGTTCAATTTGTCTTTTGAACCATTTTTTTTGAAGTTCTTTATATTCAGCATCATAGTAGTAATCAAGACCTATTTCTCCGATTGCTACTACTTTTTCGTTTTCAGTTGCCATTCTTTTAAGTTCTTGTATATCATCTTCAGTTAAGTCTTTAACGTCATGTGGATGAACACCTACTGCTGCATATATGAAATCATATTTGTTTGCAAGTTCAACACTCTCAGCTGATGTTTTCATGCAAGCACCTGGGTTAACAACTAAATCAACGCCTTTTTCATTAAGAGAAGAGATTAACTCTCCTCTATCTTCATCAAATCGTTCATCATTTAAATGTGCATGTGAGTCAAAAAGCATATTTACATCTCCTTATCTAACTTCACAACCATCATTTGCACCAACAGCAGTTGGTATTATTAAATCATCACCATCGTTACCTGCTGCAAGTATCATACCTTGAGATTCAACACCTCTTAATTTAACTGGTTTTAAGTTGCATACTACTATAACATCTTTTCCAACCATTTCTTCTGGTTTATACCATTTAGCTATACCAGATACTATTTGTCTAGTTTCTGAACCTAATTTAACTTGAGAAACTAAAAGTCTGTCTGCTTTTGGATGTTTTTCGCAGCTTAATACTTTACCTACTCTTAATTCTACTTTATCAAGATCATCTATTGTTATTTCTTCTTTATGTTGTAATGGAGCTTCTGTCACTTCTTCTTCCTCGTCTTTCTTTTCTGCAAATAATTCTTCAAGTTCTGCAACTTCTTTGTCTATGTCTAATCTTTGGAATAATATTTCACCTTTAGTTACTTTTGTACCTGGTTTTGTTAATCCAAATGTTGCAGTACTTTCCCAATTTGTTAGCTCTTCACCTTCTATACCCATTTGAGCGTATATTTTCTTAGCTGTAGTGTTCATTATTGGGTTTATTAATGTAGAGAATATTCTTATTGATTCACATAAGTTGTATAAAACTGTATCTAATACATCTTTTTTGCTTTCGTCTTTTGCAAGTACCCATGGAGCAGTTTCGTCGATGTATTTGTTAGTTCTTCTTATTAATTTCCATACACCTTCTAATGCTTCGTGGAATTGCATTTTGTTCATTTGTTCTTCGAATATTCTTCTTGATTCTTTAGCTTGTTCTTTTAATGCTTCGTCAAATTCAGTAGCAACTTTTGGTTCTGGTATTATTCCACCATTGTATTTTTCAACCATTGCTATAGTTCTACTTACTAAATTTCCTAAGTCATTAGCTAAGTCTGTGTTTATTCTTGTTACGAAGTTTCTATGAGTGTAACTTCCATCTTGACCAAATGCAAATTCTCTTAATAGATAGTATTTTAATGTATCTATTCCGTATCTTTCTATCATTTGTTCTGGGTAAACTATGTTACCTTTTGATTTACTCATTTTGTCGTTAGCAAATAATATCCAACCATGTCCAAATACTTGTTTAGATACTGGTAAATCTAATGCCATTAATAATGCTGGCCATATTATTGTATGGAATCTGATTATTTCTTTACCTACAACTTGTATGTTAGCTGGCCAGTATTTTTGGAATAATGAATCGTCTTCGCTCATATATCCTAACGCAGTTATATAGTTGCATAATGCATCTACCCAAACATATATAACGTGTTTTTCGTCGAATGGTACTTTTATACCCCAGTCGAATGTAGTTCTAGTTACACATAAGTCTTCTAGACCTGGTTCTAAGAAGTTAGCTATCATTTCGTTAGCTCTAGCTTCTGGGAAACAGTAGTTAGGATTTTTGAATAACTCTTTTATTCTATCTTCATATTTAGATAGTTTGAAGAAGTATGCTTCTTCTTTTGCTACATAAGTTTCTCTACCGCAGTCAGGGCATTTATCTCCATCTACTAATTGAGATTCTGTCCAGAAACTTTCGCATGGAGTACAATATCTTCCTTCGTATTCACCTTTATATATATCACCTTGTTCATATAATTTAGTGAATATTTTTTGGATTACTTTTGTATGTCTTGGTTCAGTTGTTCTTATGAAATCATCATAAGATATGTCCATAGTCTTCCATAATTTTTTTATGTCAGCTATCATACCATCTAAGTATTCCATTTCTGTCATACCAGCTTCTCTAGCTTTTGTTTGTATTTTTTCACCATGTTCATCAGTTCCTGTTAAGAATCTTACATCATATCCACAGAAACGTTTGAATCTAGCTATTGCATCTGTTGCAACAGTTGTATAAGTGTGACCTATATGTAATCTACCACTTGGATAGTATATAGGCGTTGTAATATAAAAAGTTTCTTTGCTCATTTTATTTCCTCCTTAGATTTTCAATATATTAAAAAAACTCGCCCCCTATGAAACCATAGGGGCGAGTTATATTCGTGTTACCACCCTAATTATCCAGATAAAACTGGATAT
>CALEBD010000235.1 GCA_937944945.1 uncultured Clostridium sp.
GCTCTGTTTTCCATTTTATTTTCTCTCCATATTTTTAATCTTAAATGTATTATAATAAATTTTAAAAATAATTTCAATTGATATTATCTATTATATGGAGTTATAAGTACCAGCATTTTCTTTATAATTAATCTTAACCAATACCGCCTAATAGTATGCCTGCTATAAATACAAATATAGCTATAAATACATAAAGGTATTTAGCAGCCAAATTAAACCATTGGCCTAGTTTTTTATTTGAACCTGTTTCTATTTCAGATTTTGCCTTATTTACTCCAATTATCCAGAAGAACATTATACCTGCTATAAATGCGCCAAGTGGTGCTATATATATAGATGAGAAATCTAGTAATGTACCTAAAACATTTCCATCTTCAACAAATAAGCCTATAGCAAATGTCACTATACATACTCCTATAACGGCTACTTTTCTATCTATTTTTAAGTTGTTTTGTATAGCTTCTATTGGAACTTCCAATAAGCATACAAGTGTAGTTATTGATGCAAATATTAGTGATATAAAGAATAATATCGCAAATACTCTACCAAAAGGCATTAATTTAAATACTGATGGCAATGTTATAAATAATAGTGGTGGTCCTGATGCTGGATCTAAACCAAATGCAAATACTGAAGGTATTATAACAAGTGCTGCTGTTAATGCTGCAATTGTATCAAATAATACTGTTTTTCTAGCACCATCTATTATATCCATATCTCTACCTAAATAACTTCCATATACAAGCATCCCAGAACCTGATAAAGATAGTGAGAAAAATGCTTGTCCTAATGCATATATCCATGTTTTTGGTTGAGATAAAAACTCCCATTTAGGTATAAATAGATATTTAAATCCATCCATAGCACCATCTAGTGTGCAAACTCTGACTAAAAGTATTAAAAATAATACATAAAATGCTGGCATCATTACTTTGTTTATCTTTTCAATTCCTGAAGATATTCCAAATAATGATACTATTAACACTATTAGTAATGCTATAAAGTGCCATGGTACGCTTCCAAATGAACCTGATATTTGTCCAAAATATGCTCCAGAATCTGTTGCAGTTAATGCACTTCCTGTTATATATCCAACTAAAAATCTTATAAACCAGCCTACTACTATTGCATATCCAACTGCTATTATAAATGTTCCTACTACAGGAATTACTCCTAATACTTTTCCACCTTTTTTACCCTTAGTTTGTAAGGCTTTGTCAAATGCACCGATTGGACCTGATTGCATCATTCTACCAAATGCAAATTCGCCCATCAATCCTGTTGAGCCTAAAAGAATTATAAATATTATATAAGGTATTAAAAATGCAGCTCCACCATATTGACCTATTCTGTATGGAAATAACCATATGTTTCCCATTCCAACTGCAGAACCTACACATGCTAAGATAAATCCTATATTAGAAGTAAAACTGTCCCTTTTTGTTAAAGTTTGTTCCATATCATTTGTGATTTAGACTAAAATCTAAAATCACGTTCCCCCTCTTCTATTTTTACTAATTTTTCTTCTACTATTTCTCTTACTTTTTCGCTTGGTAATTTATTAAGTTCTTCTTTTATTAATGTAGTTCCTTCTTTGTCTTTATTGTGTTCATCATATCCACCGACACTAGTTTTTGAACCAGCACCCATTTGAGATACGCCTAAATGTAGTGCCATTTTTCTAGCTTCTGCAGATTCTCTTCTGAGTCAGTCTAACTAAATGGTAGCACTGTTTACAAAATACAGCAACATTTCTTGATATTTATACATTTTTCTTCTTATTTATACAAAAAGAGAAAACAGATTTAATCCGTTTTCTCTCTATCACTCAATAATTTATATAAATTAGAATCTAAAGTCACGTTCTCCTTGTGCTATTTTTACTAATCTTTCTCCAACAATTTCTCTAGTTCTATCTCTTGGTATTTTCTTAACTTCTTTTTGTATTAAATCTTCACCAGCTTTTGTAGTATCATCACTTGCATAATCTTCTAGATATTCTTTTAATGTCATAAGTGCGTTTGGTTGACAACAGTTAGCGATTTGGCCGCTCTTACATAGTGACATAAATCTATCTCCTGTTCTACCTTCTCTATAACAGGCAGTGCAGAAACTTGGAATATATCCCATTTTTAATAACCAGTTTACAACTTCATCTAATGTTCTATCATCATCTACATCAAATTGCGCACTTGTTACTTCTTCTTTTACTCCTAGCTCTCTATCTGCATATCCTCCAACACTTGTTGAAGATGCTCCACTTATTTGAGATATACCTAGATGTAATACTTTTTCTCTAGTTTTTTGTGATTCTCTAGTAGATACTATCATACCTGTATAAGGAACTGCTAGACGTATTATTGCTACGATTTTTTGGAATATTTCATCTGATAGTGCATCTGGGAAATCTGCTGGGTCTATATCATCTGCTGGTCTAAGTCTTGGTACTGATATTGTATGTGGTCCAACACCAAATCTTGCTTCTAGATGTTCTGCATGCATTAATATTCCTACTAATTCATATTTATATGTGCTAAGACCATATAAAACGCCTAGTCCTACATCATCTATTCCACCTTCCATCGCTCTATCCATTGCCTCTGTATGGTATGCGTAGTCGTGTTTTGGTCCTGTTGGATGTAGTTTTTCATATGAATCTTTGTTGTAAGTTTCTTGGAATAATATATATGTACCTATTCCAGCTTCTTTTAGTTTTCTATAATTTTCAACTGTTGTCGCTGCTATATTTACATTTACTCTACGGATTGCCCCATTTTTATGTTTTATGCTGTAGATAGTATTTATACATTCTAGTATATACTCGATTGGATTGTTTACTGGGTCTTCTCCTGCCTCTAGTGCTAGTCTTTTATGTCCCATATCTTGAAGTGCTATTACTTCTCTTCTTATTTCATCTTGTGTTAATTTCTTTCTCGCTATAGTTTTATTTTTAGCATGATATGGACAATATACACATCCATTCACACAGTAATTTGAAAGATATAGTGGTGCGAACATTACTATACGATTACCATAAAATCTTTTTTTAAGGTCTTCAGCTAATTTGAACATTCTGTTTGTCAATTCTTCATCATCACATTCTAAAAGAACTGCTGCCTCTCTATGAGTTAACCCCTTTGCTCTATTAGCCTTGTCTAATATTCCTTCAATTAATTCTTTGTTCCCCTTGTTCTTTTTAGCATACTCTAATGATTCTAAAATTTCCTCATTATTTATAAATTCTTCTGCCTTACATGATTTTGGATCATATCCCATTTTTATTTCCCCCAATTTATTGAATTTTTTAGACTGAATAAAGGTAAAATGGTATGAATTTCTGCATAAAACAAAAATACCCCTGTATATACAAAGGCATAATCATACTATACATTTTGTATATCACCATCTTTTTACCTAAGAAGATTCTCTTGTAATTAGATTGATACAATTTAAATTTTCTTTCCTATTGGTTATATACTTTTAGGTCAGCCATACTTAAATGGTAGCATTATAGTTAGATTTCAGCAATATTTAAAT
>CALEBD010000236.1 GCA_937944945.1 uncultured Clostridium sp.
ATAAATGCGACGGCCGATTTCGGTAGCCGGAACCTTTTTGTCATAGATGTTGTCCAGCTCTTCGCGCCAGGCCTGCAAAAGTTCCTGTTTTTCGGCAATGCTGCTGTCGCCGTCGACAATGTCGTCAATATGCCTGCAAAAGGCATACAAAGTATACATGGCCTCACGTTTGGCCTTCTTCTCCTCTGCGGTCAATTCCTTCTTACCGCTTTTCTTAGTTTCGGTTTTTGCAGCCTTTGCTTCTACTGCCTTTTTCTTAGTTGCCATATCTTTAATTTATTTTATGGTTTTCTTTGAAAAAGGGAACTTCAAGTTTATTGCCTATTATCACCTATGAAATTTAACTATATTGTAACTTGAAGTTCCCTTGGATTTGGTTATAGTCGGAATTACCTTTACTTCTTCTTTTTCTTAGTGTCTTTCTTAGAAGCAGCCTTTGCCTTGGGCAAAGCAATACCCAACTCCTTAGCTACTGCCTTACGAAGTTTCTCTACATCCTCTTCATCAAACTCATCAGGATCTGTTTCGAGTTCCTTGTCATCGCAAAGATCTTCAAGAGCCTCAAAATCCATTTCGGCCAGATCCTCGGGAGTTACTTCATCATCGTCATCAGATTCCTCTTCGTCTTCATCTTCATCCTCGTCCGAATCTTCAGAATCATCCTCTTCGTCATCATCATCACCTTCTTCCTCATCTTCATCTTCATCCGAATCATCGTCATCAGATTCCTCAGCTTCTCCGCCAAATACATCTTCAGAATCTTCAGCCGAAATAGGAGTCAGAAGTGCATAGGAACCGTCATCATACTTGATGAGAATTACACCATTAGAGAGAACCTTGCGTTCTACCTCTTTTTCTGCTGCAGCTTTTTTCTTTGCCATAATTGAATTAATTAAAAAGTTGTTTGAAAACTGTTTGATTGATTATAGTTTTGTAATAAACTTTTGAGTATATATCTCTTTATTTTCTTGGACAGCTATAGCTTTCAAGAATACGTTTTTATCTCTGATAGCCTCCAACTTTTGAGTAAATTCGTTTTGATCTTTTACCTCAAAAGGTTCACCCTCTTGAGTAAAATTATCATCAACTGCCTTATCTGTTTCTGTATAATACTTTTTAACTCCCACTATGAGCTTTATACCATCCCATGGATTTTCAGGCTCTTTCTTTTTTACTACCGTCATTTAGCTATTCCGTTTTTATATGCAGTGTAATAGATTCTAGTATATCCTTCTTGTCCTATACCTGAATTTAGAGCAATATGAATATCCATATAACCTTTTTTATATGCCCTATAATCATGAGCAAAATGTTCAGGATATATATAGTAATCCCCACATACTTTTCTGTTAGTTACTAAATAAGCATACCATCCTGTCTTCATTTTCATAGGAAACTCTGACATTGGAACAAATCCCTGAATTAATAGTTCTTTGAGAATAAACTCTTCTTTTAGGAGTCTCCTTACTTGTGGCATATCACCCAGTCTTTGGGATACTGCCTTTTTATATTCATCCCAATGTCTTTTAGTCCATCTGATAGAACTTATGGTAGACCGTTTAGTTATGGATTTATATGCAAGAGCTACTTTTATTTGACCCCATCCCAAATCACTCTTCTTTGTAAAGAGTTTTCTTTCTTTTAGACTCAGTCTCTTTAGCCTTCGATAGCTTAACAAGCTTTTCTGGAACAGCTTTGAGTAAAGTTCTATATTCTTTTGCTCCATAATTAAACTTCTCTACCAGATTTATAAAGTATTTCTCTTTTTGTTGTGAACTAAGTCTTTTCTTTCTAGCAAGTCTTTCACCAAGAGTTCTTTGAGCACTAGATTTTGCATTTCTATATGCCTCAGTAAGCAGTATCTTAGAAATCGGCTTTTTACGTTTTCCACCTATCAAAAGAGATTTACCTATTACAAATTTCTTTTCTAAGGCAGTCTTTCCTTTTATCCAATGAACTGATCTTAGGTTTTCTCTACCGTAATAAATTAAGAACCTTTGTCTAGCAGCCTTTAATGAATAAAATCCCTGTAATACTACCGCTGGTTCCCCCTTGTAATTATA
>CALEBD010000237.1 GCA_937944945.1 uncultured Clostridium sp.
TCTAAAACTTTTATAAGTGATAATGTATTAATACATGGAGAGAAGATTGGGTCAGCAACAGTTATATCAGATAATTTACTGGATACAGGTTCTTGTATATCTGGACAAATTATAAAGCCAACAGATATAGTAATACATCAAACAGGATGTATTGATGTTGATGCGGATAGAATGTATGAATCATTAAAAAATGCGAATAATGACCCATATGCAGGAACGAGTTATTCACAATATAGAAAAGCATCGTGGACAATAACAGTAGGATACGATAAAATAATACAAAATGTTCCTTTAAATTGGCAGGCATATGCACAAGGAACAGAATACGGAAATTTAACTGGTATATCTATTGAAATCTGTATGTACAACAATATGTATAAACAGAGACAAGCTTATTTAAATGCTATAGAACTGTACAAGATTTTAAAAAATTATCAAGACGGATTAGGTTTAAAAAAGCATCAAGATTATAACGGCAAACAATGCCCAGAATGGTTACTTGAAGGACGATATGATATGACTTGGGATTGGTTTGAAGAAAAATGTAAGGAATAAACGTATAGTTTTATAATGCATTAGTTCTTATGAGAATGGAGGAATTTTTATGATTGATATAGTCAATTCATATGAGCAAAGAGCTAAGGAATTATACGAAAACTGTGATATATACTATAATAAAAATATATTTATAGCAAAGTCTAAATCTTTAGATGAATCTATAACAAAATCAAGAGTACATAGTCACAATGAATATGAATTTTTTATTCCAAATAGTCCAATACCTTTTTTAATAAATGAAGACAGTATATTTTTTGGAGAGATAGGATATATATACACAATCAAAAGTCAACAAAATCATGGAATAAAGTACGGACTTTCTAATGTAGAATATACAGATATTCTTGTAAAGAAAGATTATCTACAAAATATAATGGATGAATTAAATTGTGAGGATAACATATTTAGTCATCCTATATACTTATCGAGAGAATTAAAATTTTATTTGCATATATTTGCAGAAGAATTTAAAAAATATGATAAAAAAGATTCAACTAAACTAGATATGATAGCAAATCTTTTATGTAGAGAGATAATTACAGGAAAGACAAATAAAACAATAGATATTTTTAAGGAAAAGCAAAGCTACCAAAAAGGTATATATTTAGTTGCAGATTTTATAAATCATAATTATAATAAAGAAATAAAAATAGAAGAGATGGCACAGTTAGCAGGGTTATCTAAAAATTACTTTGGCTCTGCTTTTAAAAAGGCGCTCGGAGAAACGCCACATTCTTACTTAATAAAGATAAGAATATCAAAGGCCAAAGTACTACTAGAAACAACAGACTATTCTTTAAGTGATATAGCTAAAGAAATTGGATTTAGAAAAGCTAGCTCATTTACATCTCAATTTAAAGCATCAACAGGTATAATACCTTCTAAATATAGAGAAAAAAGCAAAAAACACTATTAAATTCTATTCACTTGACAGAAGTTTAAATAAGCAAAATTAGTTAGGGAGGTAAGTATGGCATATGGACAGAAATTATTTTTTAGATATGTACGGTTTGGATGCACAAGATTTAATAGATTTAAATATAAATTGGGTTGATTTATATAACATACTACAAGATTATAAAAAATCTATTGATATTTGTGATGCTAGATTAACTTATGTTGCAAATGTGTTGAGGCAACATCCAAAGGTGCATTCTGTAAAAACGAGGGTTAAAGATCCAAAAAGGTTATTACAAAAATTAGTCAGAAAAACTCCTGACAGAAGAGAAAAATACGGTGATAATTTTAATTTTAGTATCCAAAACTATAAAGATGAAATTACCGATTTAATGGGAATACGTGTTATACATCTTTTTAAAGAAGACTGGGAAGAAATCCATAAATTTATAACAGAAAGATGGGAAGTAATAGAGATAGTAGCGAATATAAGAGAGGGTGACAATGTAGCCCCATTTGAAGAAAAATCTATTCCTGTAAGGTCTAGAATATCAGGATATAGGTCAGTTCACTATTTAATTAAATACGGTACAAAATACGATTCATCTATAATCGAAATACAAGTAAGAACTATTTTTGAAGAAGGATATGGAGAAATAGATCATCAACTCAGATATAGTCATGACTATGATATTCCCGACCTTTTAGCACAAAACTTAATGTTGCTAAACAGGATAGCCGGGAGTTCAGACGAGATGGCATCTCTTATAAATAAGTTGAATCAAAGTTTTAGTGAAATAGAAGCTAAATACAATAAAAAACTAAAGCATAAAAATGATATGCTCAGAGATTTGCGTAAAAAAATATATGAAAATGACTCTTTAAAACAAGAAGAAAGAGAAACAATAGTAAATGATATAGATAATGTAATTTTAGGGGACAGAGGAAAACACTTAAGGAGGAAATAAATGAGTAATAGAAAAATATTGTTCTTTGATATTGATGGAACATTAATTTCAGAGTCTAGTGGGGAGATACCAGAAAGTACAAAAACTGCTCTAAAGAGAGCTCAAGAAAATGGCCATATAACAATTATAAATACAGGGAGAACAAGAGCCTTAATTGAGCCAAGACTTCAAGATATGGGCTTTGATGGATATATTTGTGGATGTGGAACTTATATAGAAATCGGTGGAAAAGTTTTATATTATAAAACTATCGATAAAAATAAATACACTGATATTTTAAATATGTTAAAAGATAATGAAGCAGATGTCATTATTGAAGGAACAGAAAATATATATATGGATTTGGAAACAGAAAATCCAGAAAAACAAAATAAAATTAAATTATTTATGGATAGAGGATTTCCAATAAAATCTTTAAAAAGTGAAGATATGTCTTTTGATAAATTTTGCTTTACATTAGAAAATGAAGACAAGAGAGATAATATTGTAGAATACTTAGAAAATGAGGACTTCGACTATATAGATAGAGGAGCCAATTTCTTTGAAGTTGTTCCAAAAGGTCATTCAAAAGCAAGTGGAATGCAGTTTTTATTAGATTATTTTAATTTAGAAAAAGAAGATAGCTATGCTTTTGGAGATAGCTATAACGATACTGCTATGTTTGAATATTGTCCAAATGGAGTTTTGATGGCAAATGGAAAACAGGATTTATCAAAAATCGTGAGCTTTATAACAAAAGATGTAGATGAAGATGGAATAGAATATGCTTTACAACATTTTAATATAGTTTAGATGAAGGTACCGCAAATATCAGGTTTGGTTTTGCGGTATTTTTTAATTTAAATAAAAAATTAGATATAAAAGTTAGAAAATAAGATTAATATATAAATACTTATTTATATTAAGGATAAAAATATGTCATATGATACAATTTAAATTAAGAGGTTTTCTGCAAAGGAGGGGTTTTTGTGGATAATATTAGTACAGGGATAAAAGGTTTTGACAATATAATGGGAGGATTGTATCCTGGAGATAATGTTGTATGGCAAGTCGAGGATATAAATAACTATAAATATGTCGCAAATGCTTTTGCTAAAAAGGCAATAGATGACGGTAAAAAAGTAAACTATATAAAGTTTGGAAAGATGGAGCCGATAATAGACGATATAGATTCTATAAATTTATTTGAACTTGATTTAGATAAGGGGTTTGAAGAATTTACAATGTCGGTTAGAAATATAATAAAAACTCAAAGTGAAAATGCAGTATATGTATTTGACAGTCTTACATATATTCAAAGAGGATGGTATTCCGATTTGATGACAGTTAACTTTTTTAAAGTTACATGTCCATATTTATATAAAATAGGAGCAGTTGCATATTTTTCTATAAAAAGAAATTCATATACTTATGACACAATAGCTAAAATAAGAGAGACAACGCAAGTTTTAATGGATATATACAATGTAGAAGGAAATTTCTATATACATCCTTTAAAAGTAGAAGATAGATATACTCCAATTTTATTCTTTCCACATAAGGTGGAAGGAGACAAGGTTACAACAATAACATCAAGCGGTGAAGCATCAAAATTATTTTCTCATTTTGACTGGAGAAATAAAAGATTAGGTTATTGGAGAATAAACTTCAACAAAGCAAAAGCAGCTCTAACACAAGATAAATTAACTCAAGATAAAATGAAACAAAATTTAATAGATATATTAGTAGGAAAAGATGCAAAGATAAATAAAATGTGCAATCAATATTTTACTTTAGCCGATATGGTCCAAATTGCATCTAGAGAAATAGGTACGGGATTTATAGGTGGAAAGAGTATAGGGATGCTTATGGCAACTGCTATTATATCTAAATCAGAAGAAACAAAAGACGAATTTAAAGATATATTAGAGCCACATGATTCATTTTATATTGGAACAGATGTATTTTATTCTTATATAGTTGAAAATGGATTATGGGATTTGAGAATGAAACAAAAGACAGATGAAGGGTATTTTAAATATGCAAAAGAATTACAAGATGGAATGAAAAGTGGAAAGTTTTCAGAGATGATAAGAGAACAATTTATGCATTTATTAGAATATTACGGTCAATGTCCTATAATTGTAAGATCAAGTTCTCTATTAGAAGACAATTTTGGAAATGCATTTGCAGGAAAATACGATAGCGTATTTTGCATAAACCAAGGAAATCCAAGTGAGAGATTAAAAGCATTTGAAGATGCTATAAGAACTGTATATGCGAGCACTATGAATGATGATGCACTTAATTATAGAAAAAATCGAGGTTTAGATAAACGAGATGAACAGATGGCTATACTTGTTCAGAGGGTTTCTGGAGATTATTATGGAGAGTACTTCTTCCCTCATATAGCAGGTGTTGCAAATTCATCAAATTTATATGTTTGGAACAAGAAAATTGATATGGATGCAGGAATGTTAAGATTAGTATTCGGTCTTGGGACTAGAGCAGTAGATAGAG
>CALEBD010000238.1 GCA_937944945.1 uncultured Clostridium sp.
AAAATTCAATATAAAGAACAGTTTTTTTAGGCTTGTTCATATATTAATAGCAAAATATTTGAAATATCAACAATACTACATAAAAAAGAGTTTTGAAAAGTAATAAAAAAATGGAATATAAAAGAATTTTAAAATATAAAATTAATAATCAATTAAATAAAAATTCAATTACATATAAAAAAAAAATATGATATAATCTAGTTATGATGAATGGTAATAATTGACAATTTAATATAAAAACATTTGAGAAACCAAAAATTTAAAAATTTATGTAAAATTTTAGGGGGGCTTATAAAATGGCAGAAAAAACTTTAAATGTATTTGAAATCGCACAGTTACAAGTTAAACATGCTTGTGATAAATTAGGAACTGATCCAGCAGTTTACGAAATACTTAAAAATCCAATGAGAGTTATGGAATTTAACTTTCCAGTAAAAATGGATGACGGAACTATAAAAACTTTCACTGGATATAGATCTCAACACAACAACGCTTGTGGACCATTTAAAGGAGGTTTAAGATTCCATCCAAATGTAACTTTGGACGAAGTTAAGGCTTTATCTACTTGGATGACTTTCAAATGTGGTGTAACTGGTATACCATATGGTGGAGGTAAAGGTGGTATGGCAATCGATCCTAATGATTATTCTAAAGGTGAATTAGAAAGAATATCTAGAGGATTTGCTGCAGCACTTGCTCCATTTATAGGAGAAAAAGTGGACGTTCCTGCTCCAGATGTAAACACTAACGGAGAAATAATGTCTTGGATGGTTGATGAACATGCAAAAGTAACTGGTGAATTTGCTCCTGGTACTTATACTGGTAAACCTGTTGATTTCTATGGTTCTTTAGCTAGAACAGAAGCTACTGGATATGGTGTAGCAATGATGGCTAGAGAGGCTTTAGGAAAAGTTGGTATCGATATTAATGGTGCAAAAGTAGCATTACAAGGTTGTGGTAATGTTGGTAGCTATGCAGGTATGTATATCGAACAATTTGGTGCTAAAGTAGTAATAGTTGGCGATTATACTGGTACTATAGCTAACCCTGATGGTATAGATATGAAAGCCTTAATGGCTTATGTAGCTGAAACTAGAGGTGTTAAAGGATTCTCTGGTGCTGAAGCTACAGATCAAGATGTTTTAACTGCTGATGTTGATTTATTATTACCTTGTGCTCTTGAAAATCAATTAACTGCTGAAAATGCTAACGACGTCAAAGCTAAAGTAGTTTGCGAAGGTGCAAACGGACCAACTACTCCTGGTGCTGACGAAATATTCGCTAAAAACGGTGTTACATTAGTTCCAGATATATTAGCTAACAGTGGTGGTGTTACAGTTTCTTACTATGAATGGGTACAAAACTTACAAAGAGACTCTTGGTCATTTGAAGAAGTCCAAGCTAAACAAGAAAAAGCAATGAAAAAAGCTTTTGATGCTATATGGGCAATAAAAGAAGAATATGGTGTAGATATGAGAACTGCAGCATACATGTCTTCAATTAAGAGAGTTGCTGATGCTATGAAACGTAGAGGATGGTACTAAGATTAAGATTTAAAGAATAATTTTAAGCCTATAATAAATAGATAAATAAGGAGATGAAACATGGTAGTGTTTCATCTTCTTTTTTTTTATGCAAAAACTCTACGTTACGTAGGTTAAGAACACCTCAAAAAAGATTTATCCTATTTATGAGGTGATAAATATGGATTCGAGAAAAATCGGAAAGCTTATAGCGAGCAAGCGTAAAGAAAAAAGCATGACCCAAAAGGAACTGGGATTAAAAATAAATGTAAGTGACAAAACAATTTCTAAATGGGAAAGCGGGCTAGGTCTTCCGGATATATCTAGTAATGATAAGGAAGATAGGAATTTTTATGATTTCTATCTTTTTTACTGTTTTAATATAAATATTTTAAAAATTACCTTGCATTATAGAGTAACATGTAATACTATATAAACAACAGTACCTTGCATTATAGAGTATTAAAGTTATATAAAGAGGGGGTGAAATGATGGAACTAAATAAAGAAGCTTTAAAAGGTCACATTGACACAATAATTTTATCAATATTAAATGAAAAAGATTGTTATGGATATGAGATTGCAAAAACAGTAAAAGTTAAGTGTAATAATATGTTTGAATTAAAAGAAGGAACAATGTATTTAGCACTTAAACGTATGGAATCAAAAGGATTTATAGAATCTTACTGGTCACAGGAAGAAAGTGCTGGAGGCAGAAGAAAATATTATAAAATGACTGATTTAGGAAAAGAAACTTATCAAACTAAAAAGAAAGAATGGTTTTTTATTAAAGAAGTAATGGGTTCATTTTTAGGGGAGGAAATTTAAAAAATGGATAAAATAGATAAATATTTGTGCAATTTATTTAATAACGATAAGAGTGCAGGAGTAATTGAATTAAAGGAAGAACTAAAATGTCATCTGCTTGATATGGCAGATGAATTTATAAGTCAAGGACATAGCAAAGAAGAAGCGTATGATATGGCTATAAATAAATTTGACATAGATAACGATGTGTTAAAGATACTATGTGAAAATGTTAAGGAGAATAACAAAAAATTAGAGGGGAGAAATAAAATGATAACTAAATCAATAAAATTTACTAAAATAATAACTTTATTATCAGCAGTTATATTCGTTATATCATTTGTATTATCAAATATGGGTATAGAACAAAAAACACAACATAATAAATGGATAGATGAAAGTAAGAGATTTGAAGAAACTTTCAATAAATTTGTTAGTTCAAGAGATGTAAATAGTACCGATCAATATAAGTCAGAATTAGATAAATTATTAAAGTCTAATGAATGGAATTGTGTATATAGATTATATGTTTATGATGATGAAAATATATTCTCAGAACCTGTATATACATATCAAGTAAAGGGTGGAACATCTAATTTTGAAACATCTGGTCAAACAGAAAAAAATGGAAAAGGTCAAGTTTTATACTATAGATTAAAATTAAAAGACACAGTCAGTACAAAAATCGTGGAAACAGTTAAAATTATAAGCATATATACGACTTTAATTTTCTTTGCCATCTTCATGATATTAAAAAGACAATATAAAAAATTATAGATAAGATTTATTTTAAAAACTCCTTATATTAAATATAATTGTGATATAGGGGGTTTTTGTTGCGTTATAATAAATAATATAAACAATATCAGGGGGGATATAAATGAGTAATTTAAATTTATGGGAAGATCTTAATAAATTAAAGGAAACATGCAAGTGGGTTGATTTAAGCCATGAGGTTAGTCCAGAAACACCACATTGGTTTGGTTTTCCGTCTGTAAAATCTTCTGTACTTTATGATTTTGAAAAGGATGGTTTCAGAGCTCATACTTATGAAATTGTGAGCCAATATGGAACACATGTTGATGCACCTGTTCATTTTGTTAAAGGGAAAAGAAGTTTGGATACTTTTAAACCAGATGATATGCTAATGCCATTATGTGTCCTTGATTTATCTAAAGAAGTATCACAAAATCCTGATTTTACTGTTACAGTAGATGATATACTAGCTTGGGAAGAGAAAAATGGCAAAATTGTAGAAATGACACCATTGGGAGCAGAATGTTGTAGAGATGCTAATTGGCATATGGAAAAAGCCAACAAGGATTTAGTGGTTGGACTTACTGATATAGAAGAAGATATGTTTATAAGTATTTTAAAAAAAGTATTAAATACGATTGAGTAAATGTCTGTAGCAACAGGCATTTTACTATAAATTAATTAATCGCATGCTATTAATAAAAATTGGAGGTATACAAAATGCTATACCAGCAGTTATAGCGATGTTAATGGTTTTGATTTATAACTTGGCAGATACATTTTTTATAGGTCAAACACATGATGCATATCAAGTTGCTGCTGTTTCACTAGCAACACCAGTATTTTTAATATTTATGTCTGTAGGCTCAATCTTTGGGATTGGAGGTACATCAGTAATTGCACGTGCTTTGGGAGAAGGAAAAGAAGAATATTCTAAAAAAGTTTGTTCATTTTGTATGTAGAGCTGTGTAGGAATAGGTATTGTATTAACAATACTTATGCTAGTATTTATGGATAAAATATTAGTTTTAATTGGAGCCAGTCCAGAAACTTGGAAATTTACAAAAACTTATCTAATCATTGTAAGTTTTTCAGGAGTTTTTGCAATTATTTCAAGTTGTTTCTCAAATATTTTAAGAGCAGAGGGGCAAGCTGGAAAGGCTATGAATGGTCAAATAATCGGAAACGTTTTAAATATGATTCTAGATGCAATATTGATAATTGGGTTCAACTTAGATATAGAAGGTGCTGCAATAGCAACATTATGTGGTGAAGCTATAGGGGCTATATACTATATAATTTATTATTTAAAAGGTGAATCAACACTAGGTGTAAATATAAAAAACTTTACTATCAAAGAAAGAGTATGTAGTAGTGTTTTAATAATAGGAATTCCTGCTGCTCTTGGATCATTGTTGATGAGTGTATCTCAAATAGTTATGAACAGTTTGATGGCTGGATATGGAGATATGGCACTTGCAGGTGTTGGTGTAGCAATGAAAATAGTGATGATTACAGGAATGATTTCTATGGGAATTGGTCAAGGCGTTCAACCTCTCCTAGGTTATGCTGTTGGAGCAAAAACTTGGGATAGATTTAAACAAATTATGAAATTCTCATTTGGATTTGCAACAATACTCGGTGTAGTTTTAACTGCTTTATGTTATGTATTTGTAAATCAAATTGCAGGCGCATTTTTAAGTGAGGCAAAATCACTATCATATGCTGTTGAATTCTCAAGAATACTATTAACAACAAGTGCACTATTTGGAATATTCTATGTCCTAACAAACTCATTACAAGCAATGGGTGCAGCAAAAGCATCTTTATTTATAAATGTAAGTAGACAAGGAGTTTTATATATTCCAGCATTATTTATCTTAAAATATACTTTAGGAATTACAGGTCTTGCATGGTCACAACCAATTGTAGATGTTATATCTATTGTAGTTGCATTTATGCTTTACTTCAAAGTTTCGAGAAAACTTATGTCTAAGAAAGATGATGACGAATTAGATACTGAAAAAGCTTTAAACTGCAATTAATATAGAACTGTAATTAGTATTAAATGAAACTAAAAAATAAGACTACAATAAAAGGTAAGGCAAATTAAAATTGTCTTACCTTATTTTTATAAGATGAATTATCATATTAAGTGCAACACTTAAAAATGGATAAAAAAATAGCTCATA
>CALEBD010000239.1 GCA_937944945.1 uncultured Clostridium sp.
TAGTATTGTTCTCTGCAATTAGTAATAGCTTGATATAATATCCTTTCACTTTCACACTTAGTTTAACTTGGGTAAACTTATGGGATAATGTGATAAAGCCTTTGTAATCCATGGCAGGTATCTTATATAGACTTCTCATTGTAAATTCATATACAGGGTGGTTGATTGGGCTGGGGTATTTCTTTCTTGTCAATACAGTGTCCATACTCTTATTGAAATTCTTTAATGTATCTTTCTTCTCACCTATAATCTTGGCTATATCTTCAATCCGTAGTCTTACATTATAATAGCTGTTTCTGTACAGAGACAGACAGAAGAATCTATACAGGTCAGGCTCATTTAAGGCATTAATCATTGACTTATTAATGGTAGCATTATGAGTTCTTATGTTTGTCCTGTTTATTAGATGTTGTTTGGCAATATTCATTAGTAGCTGATTGAACATTATCGGTAAATAACAAATCTCTCTTCTCCCGTTCCAACTTGTAATAGTAGGCTGTACCAAAGTAAATCTTGGCTTCCTTCCTGTTGGCAAACTGCTTTCCTGTAGGTAAATGGATTATCATAATAATTAATCGGTTAGTCTCTGTAATGGGATATATACAGTATAATATCTTCCGTTCCTGTGTACCCTGCGTTTCATGTAGCCATTAAATTGCGCCCACATTCCAATTTGAAGTTTATTGTCCCGTACATTATTCTTCAAGGCTTTAATTCTGATTTCATGATAGGTAAGTTCTTTAATAAGATTAGAATAGGTTTGTAGTAGTGAATCTCGGTAGGTTGCAGATAATCTGAATGTTATATCATTTGAGGTACTGCAAAGGTAATAAATGTCAATGGCATTGCCTAACCATTATACCACAATCGGGAATGACAGACTACAGGATAAAATAAATCCCGATAATCCAAGTTAGTGATAACCGGACTATCAGGATTATAGCATATTCAACATTTTTAGAACACCCCCATATAAATAGAGTTCTTTCTAAAATGGTAGTATATCTTTTATACTCTTTCTCTAATGATTAGTCTGGCTTTGTCTTTGCCAATCCATGCATTCTCCGTATGAAAGAACTCTTCTATAGTTTTACTTGTTATGGCTTTATGAGGTGGTACTTCCATTAATTCATATATACGTTTAATTTCCTTCTTTATGTAATCCAATTTGTACTTCCGTCCGATTCTAAAAGAGTTCTTGATTAATGCGACAGTTTCCCCGCCTTTGCTTCTGGTCTGGTATTGTTTGAGTATCATGGCTTCCTGTATTTTGGACTGGGAGTAATTCAATCTTTCTATTTCTCCTTTACCTAAACAATCATAGGCTTTCACTATAAATTCATCACTTTCGATTAAGTCTCTTTTAAATTGCATATCCAGTTCCGTGTTATCTAATAGTTCAAGTTGGGAAACTATGACTTTGCGTTTCTCCTTAAGAGATATGCATCTGTTCTCTCGTTTCAAACGTTCTGTGTCTCCTAGTGGGTATGAGAAGCCGGTTGATTCAACATTGAAAGCTCCTGTATTCTTATAGGCGTTAACTAGTGATTCTCTATCATGATAATAGCCTTTTAGAATTTCCTCATTAATGTAATTATCAATAGCAAACCAATTCTTGTTCTGCTTCTTATCCAAGTATTTATTATATGGTACACTATCACGTGCCGAACGGTATGCATCCCTTGCCTCTTTGGTGGTAGCCGTATTGTAATAGCTGGTAAGAATCTTATAAACTTCCTCACTGCTATGAATATAAAGTTTTATTTCTTCCATGCTGCGTTGAGGTAAATCTTTATTGGTATTACTGATATGTACAATATTAGATACTCCGTTTCTGAATCTACCTACTATCTGTATGACATCACAGTAAGGGTCTACCA
>CALEBD010000240.1 GCA_937944945.1 uncultured Clostridium sp.
GAGTAAGTTACATAATCTAATGGATCATAATTGCCCCACTCATCAAGCAAAGACTCATTAGAGTAGGCTCCTACCTTATAATTAGTAGCAGAATTTATTTGATCTTCCACATCAGAAGTATCACCTATTCTAGAATTCTGTAGAGATGTCCCAATTACTCCACTAATCCCCCCTGCAATAGACCCTATATTATTTAACCAATCATTAGAATTTAATATAGAAGGTGTTTCAGGTATATCTTCTAGTCTAAGATCTGCAAGATTAAAAGATGGAGTATTAAGCGAATAAGGTTTTTGCTTTATATATCCAGTTTGATATCTCTTATTCATACAATAATATTTTATTTGCAAATATAAATCAAACTTATATTTTATGCAAGATTTATACAAAAAAAGTAACAATGAATAAAACAATTCTTTACTCATTGTTACTTTGATTGTAACTAATATAGATACTTAACTATTAAATCATGAAGTATAGTTCTGTTAGTATTCTCTGTTGTTCTGGAGAGCTTAAGATATATCCAAGGATTCCTAATTCTATCTCTATGATTAAAACAATCTCTTGGAATATTGGCCCTCCATATCCTAAATCTTTCTTTCAAAGAAGAGGGGATTGATGATAGTTTTGTTACTCCTTTCTGATATTCATTCCATACATTTAAGGTATCAAAAGTTGAGTTAATTAATTCCCCGGATTTCCATGAATCTGATCTAAATTCAATATTAGTAAATATTTTATCTAGAATAGGGTTCTCGTTTACTATCACTGTAATATAGAATGGTTGATATTTATCGAAGTACATGTTATAATCCCCCTCATTATGGAGCCATAATTTATAGTTAGATTCTTCAGAGGAAGGTCTTATAAAAAGACCTCTATCTCTTATATTAGAGAAAAACGGAGTATTTTCATAGCTATAAAAGGAAGAGAATTGACCTAGAGGTTCTGAGAATGCCAAACATTCCTCTTTAGAGATGAAAAATACATCTCCATTTACTTTGTCATAGTATGTTACAAAACCTTCAAAGTCTATTGGATTCCATATATTCACATCTGTGGATCTACTATTTATCCAGGAGTGGAAACCTAACTTATCAGATAAATTAGCTATTTCTCCACTAAATAAGAATATACCTTTTGATATATCATCTATAAAATAAATTCCATTAGGAGTTTCTCTTATGGACCATTTATTCGTACATCCTATTTTATCTGATAAATATCTCTTTCCATCTACTTTTCCTGAATTTGCTAACTCTATAGGAATACCATCTGTAGAGGATAATGGAGTCCTTGAATTATATAATATATTACTTATTCCTCTGTCTTGAAAAGCTATAAGCTCATTATTAAATCTTCTTAAGGCTCTTATTTTTCCTTTATCTCCATCCAAGTCTAGAACAGAAGCTAAAGTTATATTAGTCCAGGAATCAGTTAGTTCTCCATTAGTCTTAGTCTTTGTCCAAGTTATAGAATTGGGAAATTCTCTAACTTCAGTTGAAGAGTCAGTCATTCTATAGATAAAGTAATTGTTATCCTGAGAATATACTTTATTTATCTTATTGAAGTTGTCTATGTTAATATTGAGTAGATTTTTAGTACCCCTATTATCATCATACCTCCCATCTAAATTTATCCTAGTCTCACACATGAAAGATAAAACATCTACTACATTATTTTGGGATTCTGAATCAAATGGGTAAGTCTTTAAGCAGTCGTATCTTTGATAGTAGGTATCCCCCCAATTCCAATACACATAAAATCCATCATTTTCAGATAAGTTCTGTAGAGATGTATCTTCCCCAGCTATTAACCATTCATTAGCTAACATAGCATCCTTAGTCATTCCTCCAAATAGAGTAGTTTCATCTATATTGTCTCTTATTATATCACACAGATACATAACTCCTCCTCCAGCTGCTGTATCATATCCAGGACTGAAATAATCTCCTATATCATCTGGTATTTCTATACTTCTATAATTAAATATAGTATTTCCTGAACTTATATTTGTCCAGAAGGGAGGACTAGTTTGAGTTTCACCATAAGGAAGATTTATAATGTTACCATTTTCAGATTTAATTTGTGGAAGTATCCATTGAGTATAATTCGTTTGACTATTGCTATCAGTATATATATCTCCCAAATTTATGACTAAGTGTTTGGGAGATTTATATTTCATGCTAACAGCACCAGTTAACTTAGTATCCATCACAGGAACACTGCCTCCAGAACCTGGATTAGTATATTCAGGTTTTCTTGCATAACCTCTATATATATCTTTTGGTATACCTTGATCACTAGATGATCCAGTTACAATTACCGGATAATTATAGTTTCCTGTTTCTCCCTTTACCGGAGATATTATAGAGTCTATATTACCATAATATGTTTTATCCCCCACATATATAGCAGATACCTCATTAGAATCCCATATAGACATATCAGGAAAATCTTTACTACTCTGTATCAGCACAGGAGTATCTAGATAATAAGTATTATAGGAGAATCTCATCATTGCTTCAGTTTTGGATTTTAACTTAGCAGATCCTCCTCCATTATCATTATTAAGAGACCCATTTCTATGCCACAGGTATGTAAGATATCCCCAGGAATAATTTCCTTCTCTAGCTACTACCTTATCTCCTTTAACAGCATAATCCATCCACAAAACATCAGCTCCAATACTATACCATGCTTGTGCTATATCCAATTTAGAATCTAAAGAAATTTCCTGTCCTTCGATATACCTTCCATATCCAGTTGAGCTTCCTCCAGTATATGTATAAGTTAAAGTGGGGGAAGAAGTGGACAAAGTTCTGGTAACATATTTTGAACTTATAGGAACAATCCCTACTACTCTTATTCTATAGTTATATAGATTATCCATTGTAAATTCATCCCCCAATTCAATATCTGGAGAATGAAAAGTGAAAATTGAATGATCTACAAAAAACTCATCTCCGTAATTATTGATCCAATTAGAATGATTAGAAGTTATAAATGGAGTAACTAACTCCAAACTATCGAGTCCTGCATTTTGTATTTCACACTCTCTGTAGTTTACTGGAGGCAAATGCATACAGTGTCTAAACTCAGCCCTATAACCATGGCTATTAAAAGTGGTAGTACCCATATTACCCTGTCCTCCTATTCCAAATGGTCTAAATATCCAAGAGGACTGAGCATAAGGAGCATTATTGTATCTATCAGAAGCTCTAAATACAGTAGGACACACTATTCCTTGAGCTATGATAGTCCTTTCTGAAAATTTAGGATAAACCACCAGAGGTCTAGCATTAATATATCCATGTTCCTTTAGATACTTAGTCAGGATATTATCATTATAAAATATACCACAAAAGCATCCAACATTCTGTTTATCAGTACCACTTCCAGTACTTATTTCTCTTCCGCCAGTTGGTTTAATATTATTTGCTATATCCGTTATAAATATAGGATTAGTCCAATTACCTACTTTATCTTGGAATTGTATTCCAAGTCTATAAGTTTCCCCATATTTAAATATTCTCTCTGTTGGATTAGGTAAAGTGTTTTTATAGCTATAAACCCCTTTCTGGAGTGGAAGCCTATCTAAAACTCTCTCTGTGCCAAATACTACATCAGCCTTTGTATTATTTTCTACCCACAAATGATCATTACTAACCTTAATGTCTCCAAGGAATAATGTACCGTCCTTATGTGATATAGTACCAAATACAGCTTCTACTCCTCCAACATATAAGAGCTTTGTAGGATCTTCAATGTCTCCATAATTCCCTGAATCTGTATAAGTTAAACTACCGCCAGTAGATGTTCCTATACTTAAGTCTATAACTCTTTTAACTTCTGGAGTTGCATTTATAGATGACCTAAAAATACTATATATTCTTACATAATCCCAAGAAGTATCTGGATTATAAATATTTATCCTAAAGGAATTGTTAGATAACTCTTCCGGAGAACCTCCTTTACCTCCAGAAGAAGTAAAATACAGAGGAGATGTATAAACTATATTGCTTTCTTGTAAATATTCGCTAACATATGTTATACAATATTGTATTACTCCACTAGAGAATTGTCCTCCGCCATCTATTGTATCTATAGTAACACTATCAGGAGATATTACCTCTTTCACGAAATTGAAGGAGTTATCCTTCCATTCTGTTTCAGAGGCTATGTTTATAACCCTAGGTTGATTTAGGCCATCTACCCAATATACCTTCTTGGAATTCTCATTTTCATATAATGAGATAGTTTCTATAGGATACTTTGGATTAAACTTCAAATCACCAGAGAATAAGATTTTTCCTCTTATATTTAATCCATCTAACCATATCTTGTATATTTTATCTTTAAAATCTTCAGAATCAATATCTTCTGTTATTCCTTGTACAATTTCTTGTACTTTATTTGTTATTTTTTCATTATTTGTATTATTATTATTTTTAAATTCACTTCCAGTATGTTTATCACATAATCCTGGTGCAGTTCCCTGTTCGGCTG
>CALEBD010000241.1 GCA_937944945.1 uncultured Clostridium sp.
TTGTACACCATCTCCGACAAATTCCATTGACATATATCTTGCTCCATCAACTCCAATTTCACCGATTATGTGTAAGATTATATCTTTACCGCTTATCCATTTTGCTGGTTTATTTTTTAGAACAAATTTGATTGCTCCTGGCACTTTAAACCATGCCTTTCCTGTTGCCATACCAGCAGCCATATCAGTTGAACCTATGCCTGTTGAAAATGCACCAAGTGCTCCGTATGTACAAGTATGTGAGTCAGCACCGATTACTACATCCCCTGCTGTTACTAATCCCTTTTCTGGTAATAAGCAGTGTTCTATCCCCATTTGTCCAACATCAAAGTAGTTTACAACTTCTTTGCCCCTTGCAAAAGTTCTAGCAACTTTACATTGTTCTGCACTTTTTATATCTTTATTTGGTGTGAAGTGGTCACATACTATTGTGACTTTAGTATTATCAAATACTTCATCTATTCCTAATTTATTAAACTCAGTTATTGCAACTGGAGTAGTTATATCATTTCCTAAAACTAAATCTAAGTTAGCTTTTATTAATTGTCCTTTTTTTACTTCATCCATACCAGCGTGTTTTGCTAATATTTTTTGTGTCATTGTCATCCCCATCGGCATATCCTCCCAATTATCCTTAGTTTACATTCATTTTTATATAGCTCTTATTAATAGCGTTCATAAGTGCGCTTATTGCTGCTGTATTGATGTTTTCAGATATTCCAACTCCGAAATATGGTTCGTCTGCACCTGTATCAATTTGTATATAAGCAACCCCTTTAACATGTGAACCTTCACCAAGAGCATGTTCATGGTAGTGAACGAATTTGTAATTTTTAAGTGGTTTTAATTCTTCTTCATCTTGTTCCATTAAAGCATTACTGAATGCGTCTACTGGTCCATTACCACTTCCTTTTATTGTATAATCATGACCATTGAAGTTGATTACTGCTTCTAATGATAAAGTATTTGTTTCTATATTATTGCTATCAACATCAAATGAATCAGAATCGATTGAGCTTATTTTATATTTTGTTAATTTGTATGGTGTTTCTATATTAATGTACCATTTTTCAAATAAGCCGAATATTTCTTGTGGAGAAAGTTCTTTACCCATTGAGTCTGAACGTCTCTTAACAACTTTACCAAAGTATGTTTGCATAGCTTTTGGCATATTGTATCCAAATTCACTTTCCATGATATATGCTGCTCCACCTTTACCAGATTGAGAGTTTATTCTTATTATTTCTGTATATTCTCTTCCTAAATCATGTGGGTCTAGTGGTAAATAAGGAACTTGCCATACATATTCTCCTCTAGCTTCTCTCGCTTTCATTCCTTTTCTGATTGCATCTTGGTGTGAACCAGAGAATGCAGTGAAGACTAAATCACCGACATATGGATGTCTTTCATGTATATTTAATTTTGTGCAGTTTTTGTATATATCTGCTATTTCATTTATATTTGAAAAGTCTAGCTCAGGATCTACACCTTGTGCGTACATATTCATTCCCACTATTAATATGTCTAAGTTTCCTGTTCTTTCACCATTTCCAAATAATGTACCTTCTATTCTATCTGCTCCTGCTAATAATCCTAACTCAGCAGCTGCAGTTGATGTTCCTCTATCATTGTGTGGATGTAAACTTATTGTCACACAATGTCTATTTTTAATATTTTTGCTGAACCATTCTATTTGGTCTGCATATCTGTTTGGTGTAGTCATTTCCACAGTTGATGGTAAATTTATTATCATCTTATTTTCTTGTGTTGGCTCCCAAACATCCATAACAGCCTCACAAATTTCAAGAGCATATTCCATCTCAGTTCCTGTAAAACTTTCTGGTGAATATTCAAATTGGAAGTTTGTTTCTGGATATTTAGCTGCTTCTTCTTTCATTAATTTTGCCCCTTTAACAGCTATTCCTATTATTTCGTCTTTTTCCATATTGAACACTACATCTCTTTGTAATACTGATGTTGAATTATATAAATGCACTATTGCATTTTTACATCCTCTTAATGCCTCAAAAGTCTTTGTTATTAAGTGTTCTCTTGTTTGAGTTAAAACTTGTACCTTAACATCATCTGGTATTAAGTTCTCATCTATTAACTTTCTTAAAAAGTCGTATTCAGTTTGTGACGCTGATGGAAATCCTATTTCGATTTCTTTGAATCCTACATCTAACAACATTTTAAACATTTTCATTTTTTCATCTACGCTCATTGGATTAGGTAGTTATTGATTCCCGTCTCTTAAATCTACACTACACCAAATAGGTGCTTTTGTGATATCCTTGTCTGGCCATTCACGATTTGTAAAGTTTTTTGGTTGAAAGTCTGGTTTTACATATTTTTTATAATTAAACTCACTATTTCTCATTTTTTATCCCCCTGTATTAACTATTCACATTGTATATTTTGTATATTATTCAGTATTTTCTGATATTTAGTTTGAGTATTTTTCCGCTTTACTCAGTTATTTGTACTATTTGCCCATGTACTTATTTAACATATGTGCCTTTATATGTGTTTATATTCCCTAGTTATTTTTTATTTTGTGCTTTTTTATTCCCTATTATTTTTCTCTTATCGAGTCCCAGTTATTATTAGTTATTTACCAAACATTAAAAAAATTTAAAATTTAATTGAGATTGGCCTTATCTCTTTTATTTTTTGTGTTAAAAAAACCCCGTCTCTAAAAATTAGAGACGAGGTTGTATTCTCGCGGTACCACTCTAGTTAGCTTATAAAAAGCTCACTCTGTAACAGTTAAAATTAACTGTCTGCCTTATAACGTAGACTAACGTTTTACCCTAGGTAAACAGCTCCTAGACAAGTTCAGATTCATCCACTGCCAAATCACACCAGCCTTTGGCTCTCTGTAAGCTTCATAAATTCCTACTACTTCTACTCAACGCCTTTGTTTAGTTTTTGTTGTTATTTTGTGTATTTTCTTAACTTAATTAAAATAATATATTATTTACCATTTATTGTCAATAAATTTTTATATATTTTCTTCAATTCATTAAATTCCGAAAAATTCTATAATTTGATCTTCCCAATAATTGATTACTAATTCTTTTGGGAAA
>CALEBD010000242.1 GCA_937944945.1 uncultured Clostridium sp.
TTTATAATGTCATCAAAATAGTCTATTTTTATATTTCCTGATTGAGATAAACTTTCAGATAAAAATTCAATAATGCCATTTACAGCCATTAGACTAGCGACTTCACCTTTATTGTGACCTCCCATGCCGTCAGCCAAGGCAAATATGCCTATTTTTGTTTCATCATCTTTACATATGATTTTTGCATCTACAAAATCTTCGTTATTTTTTCTAACTTTGCCTATATCAGACGCTAAACTAAAAATCATATTGTTACCCCCTTCTCCTACTTGTGTTTTCTTCTCAATTGTCCACATGCTCCACCAATGTCAGAACCCATGGAATTTCTTACAGTAGTTGGTATATTATTTTTTTCTAAGGCATCTCTAAATTTATAAATATAAGTTTTATCTGGTCTTTCGAAATCTCTTTCCTCAACTTTATTTATAGGAATTAAATTTACATGACATAACATACCTTTTAATAGTTTACTTATTTCATCAGATTCTGCCTTTGAATCATTTACTCCTTTTATTAAAGAGTATTCAAATGTTACTCTTCTATTAGTTTTATCAATGTAGTTTTGGCACGCTTTTATTAAGTCTTTTACTTTATAAGCTTTAGCCACTGGCATTATTTCTGCTCTTTTATCGTCAAAAGGTGAATGCAGAGATAATGCTAAATTAATAGGTATATTTAAATCCGCCAATTCATACATTTTTGGTATTACTCCACAAGTAGACAGTGTTATATGTCTATATCCTATGTTAAGACCATTTTTATCATTTACAACTTTTAAAAATTGCTTAGTATTTTCAAAGTTATCAAGCGGTTCTCCACTTCCCATAAGGACTAAGTTTGATACTCTTTTTCCTGTATCTTCTTGGATTTTTATTATTTGATCTAAAATCTCCCATGGTTCTAAATTCCTAATAAGTCCATCCATTGTAGATGCACAGAATCTACATCCCATTCTACATCCTACTTGGTTTGATATACATGCTGTAACTCTATCTTCATATTCCATCATTACTGACTCGATTATGTTTCCATCGTTTAGTAGAAATAAGTATTTTTTTGTCTTATCTACTTTAGATTTTAACACTAATTCAATATCTAAGTTACCTATATAAGAAACTTTTTCTAACTTCTCTCTAAGAGATTTAGGAATATTTTTCATATCATCAAAAGTTTTTGCACCTTTGTATATCCATGAATAAATTTGAGTCCCTCTAAATGGTTTTTCTCCAATTTCTTTCATAAATTCTTTTAATTCTTCTTCAGTAAAGTTTTTTAGAGCTATTTTTTTATTTTCCATGATGCTACCTACCTTACTCTTTTTAATTTAGCTATAAAGAATCCATCCATACCGTGTATGTTTGGATAAATTTTTAGATATCCTTTATCTTCATTTTCTAGATCTATATTTATATTTTCAATCTTTTCAAATTGGAATCTCTTGTTGCTTTGTAAGAAATTCTCAACTACTTCTATATTTTCATCATCTTGTACTGTACAAGTACTATAAATTAAAGTTCCGCCTACTTTTACATACTTAGCTGCATTTTGAAGTATTTGTTTTTGAAGTTTAGGAAGATCTTTTATTTCTTCTTTTTCTTTATATTTTATTTCTGGTTTACGTCTTATTATTCCAAGACCTGAACAAGGAACATCTGCAAGAACATAGTCAAATTTATCGATGCTTTCTTTATCTAAGCTAAGAGCATCAAATAATTCTACATCTACGTTTTTAAGTCCTAAACGATTTACAGAGTTTTGTATTAGTTTTATTTTGTGCTCAAATATATCTCTTGATACTACTTGTCCGCTATTTTCCATAAGAGTCGCTATGTGAGTAGTTTTTCCGCCTGGAGCACTACATACATCTAAAACTTTAGCGTCTTTTTGTGGATTTAATATTTTACCGACTAACATAGAGCTTATATCTTGTACTGTAAATAATCCTTTTTTGTATAGTTCGTTGTTTTCTATATTTTTAAGGTTGTTTACTTTTATAGCTTCTTGTATAAAAGGAACTTTTTCACATTGTACATCTTGTTTTTCTAATAATGATATTAATTCATCTCTATTTGTTTTTAAAGTGTTTACTCTTAAGTATAGACTTGGTCTTTCTGCATTTGCTTCTAATAAGTCTTCTGTAAACTCTCTACCAAATTTGCTTATCCAGTTTCTAACTATCCATTTGTTATATGAATATTTAGTAGATAAATTATCTACAGTATCTTTTATTTTAACTTCGCCTATATCTTCTTTTTGTCTTATAACGTTTCTTAAAACTGCATTTACAAATCCAGCAGACCTATTGTCTAGTTTTTTTGTTAAATTTACAGTTTCGTTGACTGCAGCATAATCAGAAACACTGTCTAAGAATAGTATTTGATATATCCCCATTCTAAGAAGTATTTTTACTTTTAGATTTAATTTATTGCTTTTTATTTTTGATAACTTGTCTATTATGTAATCTAGATATATTTTATTTTCAACAACACCATATATAATTTCTGTCGCAAAACCTCTATCTCTGCTATCTAAATCACAATCTTTAAAGTACTTATTTATAGCCATATTTGAGTAATTTTCATTTTTTTCGATGTCAAATAAAACCTTATAAGCTAAATTCCTTGATTTCATAAAAATTTTCTCCTTAATTAAATTAAGGGCGTGTTACATAGCAAATTTATATTTAAATTCCACTTAGTAACATTCCCTTATTATATTACCATATATTAATGCTAATCATCTCTTTGATTCGCAATTGTAATTAATCGTAATAATTGAAGTAATGCAGTAGCTGCTGCTGCCACATAAGTTAATGCAGCTGCATCAAGCACTCTTTTACTTTCTCTTCTTTCATCACGGCTAACTATACCTAAATTTTCTATTTGAATTAATGCTCTGTGAGATGCATTAAATTCAACTGGTAAAGTTATTAATTGGAATACTACTGTAGCTGAAAATAAAAGTATTCCTATTTTTAAAAGAGATGTAGAAGAAGTCATAAATAACCCCAACATTATTAAAATCCAAGATGCACTTGAAGCAAAATTCACAACAGGAACTATAGCCCCTCTTATAGTAAGTGGTGCATAACCTCTCGCATGTTGAATTGCATGACCACATTCATGAGCTGCAACACCTATGGCTGCCACACTGGTGCTGTTATAAGTAGCATCTGACAGACTAAGTACCTTATTTGAAGGATTATAGTTATCTGTTAAATCTCCACCTATATGCTGAATTGTAACATCATAAATACCCTGTGATTCAAGAATCATCTTAGCCGCCTGGGCACCTGTTAATCCTGAATTACTTCTGTATTTAGAATATTTTCTAAAAGTAGAATTTACATGGGCTGA
>CALEBD010000243.1 GCA_937944945.1 uncultured Clostridium sp.
AAACCATTGATGGTGAGATTGTTATTCCATATAAATCTTCTATTTCAGCCTGAATATCGCTAGTAGTTGTAAATGTCAATATATTTTTGTATAAAAATTGGAAAATAATTATGTACAATAATTAGAATTTACATTTTAGTCAAAGAGCTTTCTAAATGTTCTAATTTTGATTTAGTTCTATAAGAAGGTCCTTTTACAGATATAATATGAGAGTGATGTAAAAGTCTATCTAATATCGCATTTGCGATAACGGAATTTCCAAAAATATCAGACCATTTAGAAAAATTAGTATTAGTAGTTATTATTGTACAATGTTTTTCATATCTTTTAGATATTAATTGAAAGAAAAGATTTGCTGCATCAATATCTATAGGTAAATATCCTATTTCATCTATTATTAAAATCTTATATTTACAAAAATGACGAAGTCTTATATCTAATCTATTTTCAGATAAAGCTTTCTTTAATTGAGAAATTAAATCCTGAAAAGATATAAAATATGTTGAATATCGATGCTTAGCACATTCTATTCCAATAGAGGTCGCCAGGTGGGTTTTACCCACGCCGGATGATCCTACAAATAATATATTTTCTTTATTTTCTATAAATCTTAAAGTCATTAAATCAAGTATCTGCTGCTTATTTATTGCAGGTTGAAAATCAAAATCAAAATCTGTAACTTCCTTTAAAAATGGAAAGTTAGCAACTTTCACACAGGCCTGCATAGCTCTATCAGATTTTGCATTAATTTCTAAATTACTTAACTCATAAAGAGCATCAACAATACTTTTATTTCCAGAGTTAATTAGATCTATATATTTATCAATACTAGCTTTGATATTAAGCAATCCTAACTCCTCAAGATTATTTAGTAATTTAACATAGTTATTCATATTATCCTCCTATTTAATTATAAAAAGGCATCAAACTGTTTTAAATTAGCTTCCGCTAGCGATTCTATATCATCCGTACTCTTATTTTTTAACACTGATCCTAAAATTTCTTTATAATCACATTCATTATAATTAATCTTATTATCACTTAATTGATGTGTTGAAATTAAATCTGTGTTAAAATATATTTGTAATTCTTTATCTATTCTTCTAAGAGTTACAGATTTACCTATATATTTAGGTGGTACAGAGTATTTACTTCCTTTATAAGTTATTAGTGAATCCTTATGAACTTTGGTTTGACGGTCGTAGTTCATATAGGACTCTATGATATGATTACTTGGTAAGGGCAGTAGATACTCCTTTTCTTTTTGAAATAATAATATAGGTGGAATGTTAGTTGCTTGGTTTGGTGCTTGATTAACCTTAGAATTTATTCTTTGAAGCAGTTCAATGATGTCTGATTCATTTTCAAATTCTCCATCATAAGGTAATATCCATTCTACAAATTTATTTGCAGATTCTACTTTTCCTTTAGTATAAGAATGCCTTGGTTTACACAATGTAATTTTAAATCCAAAGTCATCGGCAAAAGCTTTTAGCTTGCTATTTATTTTTCTTCCATCTTTAGTGATATCGACAACTGTTTTCATATTGTCAAATAAAATTTCCTTAGGAACACCTCCTGTCATTTTAAAAGATTCTATTAGGCTTTCAAATACATCTTGTTGTGTTTTATTTTTTTTATAAGATAAATTACAATATCAAGTGCAACACTAATTAATTGCAAAAAAAATAACCCATACGGGTACGTTCATGTTAAAGTAATAATTGACTAGAAAACCACTTTAAAGGACGTGACTGTATGAGCTATAAACATATTACTATAAATGAACGTTGTTGTATAGTAGAATATTTAAATTTAGGATGGAGTTTATCTAAAATAGCCAAAGAACTCAACAGAAATAAATCAAGTATTTCAAGAGAAATTAAAAGAAACAATCTTAATGGAAGATACAAAGCTCATGTAGCTCAAGATAAATATGAAAACAGAAGAGTTAAATGTAAACCTCATGGAAAAATTGCTAACGCTTCGTTAGTAAACTATGTTCAAGAAAAGCTAAATAATCACTGGTCTCCAGAACAGATTTCAGGTCGTCTAAAACTTGAATTTAATAAACAAATAATTTCATTTAGCACTATATACTCTTGGCTATATAAAGGTATTTTGGAGCACTGTTCCGTTGACCTGCTTCGCAGGAAGGGTAAATCACTAAAACCAAGAGAAACTCGAGGTAAATTCAATATAGGGAAAACAATAAGTCAAAGACCTAAAGATGTAAGAAAAAGATTAGATATTGGACACTGGGAACTTGATACTATTGTTTCAAGTAGGGGAAAATCTAAGGCGTGTCTTTCAACTTTCGTTGAAAGAAAAACACGTTTAACAAAAATCAGAATAATGCAAAATAGAAAAGCTTCTACTTTTAATGAACATTGTATTATTGCATTAGGCAAATTTGGTAGGAATAATTTAAAATCATTGACTGTAGACCGTGGTAAAGAATTTGCTGGATATTTAGAGTTAGAAAATAAATTAGACTTAGATGTGTATTTTGCTGATGCTTACAGTTCATGGCAAAGAGGAACTAATGAAAATACAAATGGCTTGATTAGAGAATTCTTTCCTAAAAAATTTGATTTTTCTACTATAAATCAAAATCATGTTGATATTGTTGAGGATATTTTAAATAATAGACCACGGAAATGTCTTGGATACAAGACACCGTTAGAAGCATTTAACGAAGAACAAGCTAAGTGTTGCACTTAGCTTGACAATTCGTCATAAGTAAAACAACAGAATCTTGAATTTCCTAACTTATAAGAAAATACATTGAAAATAAAAACTTCACCATATTTTGAAGTCAACTTAATATCTTCCTTCCAATCAACTTGTGCTTGCTTGCCAGGCGGTGTTTCGAATCTAGCATGTCCTCTTATGGCTTTCTTTGGTTTCAGGTTTTTAAGTTTTACATATTTATTAAAATTTGAATAAGTTCCTATATCACCATATTTATCTTTAAAATATTGATATACTCCATTTATCGTAACGCCATTTATGGCAAGCTTTTCTTTTATTTCAATATAATATTGATCCAATCTACTACTTTTATTTCTAGTTTTTGATTTACCTTCATATCCCTCATAATATTTCTTCACAGTTCTTCGATCTAAATCATATTCTCTAGCTAACTCTGAAAAGTTAGGTTTAATATTCATAGATTTTAATATAGTTAATTGACCTTGTAAATTCATAATCATTAGTATCCCTCCCATAAATAGGATATAACTAATGATCATTTTTGTACATTTTTATTTTCCATTTTCTGTTCATTGTTATATTATCATTTACATCTACATCATTTAAACTATATATAGCTCTATCTGCATGAAATTTTAAAC
>CALEBD010000244.1 GCA_937944945.1 uncultured Clostridium sp.
TTCACTAACTATAACACAGTAGATAGTGGAATATTTAACGATATAGCTCCTCTTGCTTATAAATCTGAAGTAGACTTAGTAAGACCATATGTTGATAATCTGAAAGCTAGTTTTATGGGAGTTAAAGATGGATGGATTCATCAAGGAGTTTCTACTGATAGAACAGACTATGAAATTCAAAGGAATTTATCTAGTATACAGAATACCCCAGAATATCAAAAGCATTTAGAAGTATTATAGAGACAAGGTCTTAGTAGACAGAATGCTGAAGAACAGCTTAATAGAACACTCATTACAGCAGGTAGAGAATTTGCTTACGATTAGGCTCAAAGAGATCCATGGTGGATAGAAAGCGCCAAGATACAAGCTAGAGCTGCAGCTGCCGCCAAAAATAATCCTAATAACTTACTTAATCTTACAGAACAAGTTCATATGGATTCTAGACGTAGAATATACGAAAATTTTACAGATATGACTCCAGAAGAAATGAATGCTGTAACTAGACATGGTATAAATGTATTATCAAAAGATAGACGAGATGCTGTGTTAAAATAGTTAGACCCTAGTGTAATGCAAGATAAATTGCGTAATAGTTTTGAATCCGTGTACTCTCATACTAGAAGTAGAAATGCAGCTATAGATTATGTAATAAATGCTTTCTCTTCTCCATTAGATCCAGATACTGCTATAGATATATATGGTAAATATGGTACTACTGGTAAAAAAGATAGTAATGGTAATTACATTGGAAAGAAATCTAGTGATTTTATATTACAAGATGAATTAGCATTTAGTATGCTCGGAGATGTTAATTAGTTAGGCACACAAACTGCAAGAAATGCCATATTTACAGATATGTGGAATAATGGAGAATTTAATAATTTTATTATATCTCCTGAAACTAAACAGGTAACTGACGGTGGTCAAACTTATCAAACTAAATATGCATTTATTCCGTTAAATCAATTTAATAAAGATAAATTCTTTACTTCATCTGGTAAAGATGATGATGAAAATGCTAGATCTTTATATGATGCAGTTAAAGAAGCAGGATTAGAAGTAGTAACTTTGAATAATAGTGATACTAGTGGGTCTGTAGTAGTAAGATTAGATAATAGAGATAATATAGATAGTAAGTCTATTACTACTAAGAATGATACTGAATACGTTATGGTACCTGTGGCTACTGTAATACCTAGCTCTGGTTAGGCAGCAGTCGCCGCTGATATATAGTTCCAAAATTCTAGAAAAGTTGGTACTGACGTAAATGTAATGTAGAATATTCGCTCAGAAAGTATGAGATTCCCTTATAGTAACATAGACGACGATAATGAATAATTAATATGGATAGAACAAGTTTAAGTCATAATAGAATAAACTATAAAAGAACTGCCCCCGATTTCTCTGAATCGGGGATTAGCTCTTTAAATACGTTTGATGTTGGTTAGACTGGTACTAGAGCTGTTAGAGATGAAGCTTGGAATCAGTTAGAAGAAGAACTTAATTATAATATACAAGATTATGATACTTCACTTGAAGAATCGGAAATAACTGAGAAACAAGAACAATCCACTAAAAAATTACCTGGTGTAGGTTCATCATACGATTTTGCTTCTGATTTAAGTAAGGCTGTAATAGGATTATTTACTGATAACTATAAGGGAGAAAATGGAAATGATTCTAGTTATATAGACCAGGCTGTAAATATAAATGTACGCGATGCATTATCTATAAATGTTCAAGCTAGAGTAAATGAGTTAAGGGAAACAGAAGGTAAATGGATACCGGAAATAGAGATCGCTAAACGTTACTTAGAGCAAAAAACATTACTAGGAGAATTATCTGTAGATGGTCCAGATTACTTTAAGGTAATGTCTGAGGTGCAAGAGCTAGAAAAACAAGTAAAAGAAGCAGCTAAAACTAATCCATACATAAGAGATATATTTTACGGTTAGGCTATAGAACCTGCGTTTACACATCCTGGACAATTGTATCCCAAGGCTGTATCTAGAGATGTCATGAATTCTATATTGCAGAATAATAGAAATCAATATATTATTGACTTATCTTGGAATTAGACTAATAATGAATTAAATGATAGACTAACTGCGGCAGCTAAATTATCTAACAAACTAGATAGATTGAACAAGAATTTAGAGGATGCTAATGTGGCACTATTTGAAAAGGAGTCTGAAATTAAAGCTAAATAGAAGGCTTTAAAAACAAAACATATGCTACACGATCCTCTACTTGGGATAATACCTTTAGGTATTACTTATGATCCAGATGAAATTGATCCTGCTTTTGACAAATAGAGATAGGAAGTAGAGGTTTCTTTATTTGATCCTAGTACATATAAGTATGGATTAACACAT
>CALEBD010000245.1 GCA_937944945.1 uncultured Clostridium sp.
GCCTTCTTGTTTAAATCTATCTATATTTTCTATTGTAGATTCTGTTTCTCCAGATACTGACAAAGCTATTACCAAGCATGGCCCATGACATCTAAAGTTCTTTGGGAAAAACGGATCATCTATGTGAAATGTGAACTTTCCAATTGCAGAAAAATATCTAGCCGCATATTTGCATAATATTCCCGATGAACCTATTCCTAAAAATATAATTGTATTCGCCATTTTTACCATGTCGCATAAATTATCCAGACGTTTATCCAAATCACTTTTTTCTATATTTTTTAAAAAATTTATTATTTCAGAAGTATCATCACTGACCTTCTTCATATTATTTTCTTCTATATACATTTTGAATTTAACTTTAAATTCAGAAAACCCCTCACAATTTAACTTCTTGCAAAATCTCAATATAGTTGTTGTCGATACATGAGCTTCATCAGCTAATTCCCTTATCCTCATATATATTACCTTTTTTTTATTTTTCATTATATATTCGTATAAAGATAGCTCTAAATTGTTTAAACTTTGTATAACCTCGTAACTAAACATATTTTATCCTCTCCACTATAACTATCCATTACTAACTACATATTTTTTTGATTGTTTTAGATTTGCATTTATTATAGCTCCTAAAATATTCGCATCATTATTATATTTACATCTTTTAATTTCTGTCGTTATAAAATCTGCTTCTAAATATTCAATACAAACTTCTTTGTAGTGTTTTTTTAACTTATCAATAAACCAATCTTCTTCCGATATTCCCCCACCAATACATATAATCTCTGGATTATATGTAACTGTTATAGCTATTAATTCAACTGCTATATTGTTTATCCATTCATCTATTACTTCTTTAGCTAATTCATCCCCAGCTAAAAATTTATTACAAACTTCATGACCATATTCAATCTTTTCTTCTTCACCAACTTTGCCATTATATATCTCAATCAGACCTGTCATAGATGCATAGTCGCCCATCTTATCTATTTTTTTAGTTTGGAAATTCATAAAAGGAATATTGTGAAATTCTGCTGCAAACGAATCCTTTCCATATATAACACCGTCTTTATCACATAAACATCCACCAGTACCTGTTCCTAAAATTAAAAATGCCGACGATTTACTTCCTTTTGCATTTCCTATTTCAAACTCACATAACCCCGCCGCTTTTGCATCATTTATAGATGAGACTTTTTTGTTTATTCTTTTTGATATCTCAGAATTTATATTACTCCCATACATATTTGCTACACTTGGGGCAGCATATGATTTAACATTAGACTCTTCATCAATAAGCCCTGGCGCACTTATTCCAACAACATCAATCAATCCATCATGCTTTATATTTGAACAAATATAATCATATAACTCATCTTTCGTATCGAATTTAGTTGTTTTTACTTTCCATCTTTCTTTTATATTATAATCTTCATCTACCAAAGCATATTTAATAAACGTACCACCTATATCTATTCCCAAACTATATTTTGACATAATACATCCCCCTTTAATTTCTATACTAATATTTTTTAGGTTTTACTTTAACTTCATACAACTTTTTCTTTTTATAAGCTCAACATCTACTGTGTATTCATTGAATTTGTTTTCCCCTTTTTCAATAAAATAAATTATTGAATCAGTAGTTATATCTGCCATCTTTACTAAGTCCATCTTTATCGTCGTAAGTTGTGGATTTATATATTTACATTCCTCTATATCATCAAAACCTATTATGCTGATATCTTGCGGAACTTTTAAGTTCATTTCTTTCATAGCCCTCATTACCCCTATGGCTATCTTATCATTAGATGCAAATATCGCTGTCGGTTTATCACTTTGTGATAACAATTTTTTCGCAGACTCATATCCACTTTCTTCACGAAATTTCGATTCAATAATAAAATCATTATTTATTGAAATATTTGAATCCTGTAATGCCTTTTTATATCCTTTAATTCTATCTATTGATGACAACTTTCCAATATCTCCTGTAATATGAGCAATCTTTCTGTGATTATTATCAATCAAATACTTAGTAGCATCATACGCACCCTTAAAGTTGTCCGAATTAACTACTATGCATTTACTATATGCATTATTTTTTGTTATCTCTTGATCTATTAAAGCAACCTTATATCCATCATTTATTATTTTTTTAATTGTTTCATCGTTG
>CALEBD010000246.1 GCA_937944945.1 uncultured Clostridium sp.
GTAGTAATGAAATCTTTATTTTTACTTTGTGAATATGGAATACCTACTTCAACAATAGAAACTTTAAGAAAAAACAATGTAACTTTTGATGATATATTGTTTAATACTAATAAAATTAATTATTAGTATTAATTTTATACTTATCAAATCTAAAAGTAACAGTAAATTTCACAAAGTATACAATCCAAATAACAATCGATATCCATAAAACTAATTTAGATATTAGAACATAGCCAATTGCTCCTACTAAAAGTATTAAAGCTAATTTTAACATTATTATTCCATAATCTTTACTTAGTTTAAATTCATCATATAATTCTCTTTCATTTTTTGATATGAAATAATATCCAGTGATTAATATGGATGCTTTATCTTTAAGAAGAAAAAACATACATGATACGAATAATAATGCACATGACATAAATAATGAAATTTTCAACATACTAATTCCCCCCTTCATTTCATTCGTAATATATAACAATTGCGAACTTAATTATATTATATATTATTAATCACTAAGTTAGCTATCAGAATCTATTTTCAATCCATTTTAATTATATATTGACAGTTTCACAGGCTTATGTAATAGACTTTATATTAACTTCGCAAAATGCGTATAATATTGCAATCATCTAAAATCTAAAATAAATCAAATATATTAAAAACTCCCACATCGAAATTTAAATCAACATGGGAGTTTTTATCTATTTTACAAGTTTTTCTCTCTCTTCTATACTATGATATTCTGTAACCTTATGACCAATTCTTCCGATAAAGTTAGACATTGCTCTGATTTCATTTATAGCTTTATCTTTTTCTATTCCTTCTGTTACTAATTCTCTACGGCCAACATTACTGTATTTGTAAGTTACATATTTATCTCCAACTTTCCAAACTTCTCTTCTCTCACTACCTACTCCAGTTTTATAGTCTATTTGTGTACCATATACTAATTCTTTTTCGCCAAGTGCTTTAAATTGTAGTTCTATTGCAAATTCGTCTTCTATGTCTTTTTGTTTATTTAAAATTGGAAGTTTATTATATATTTCAATAGCATCATAAAATCCTATTTCATCTCTTTCAGTTTTATCAAATACTATAAGTGGCATTTGTTCAACATCATTAAGTTCGTTAAATTGGATTTTACACATAGCATCTGTATCTGCATATAATCCTGATGCATGCATAGATTTTATAAAGTTTAATATCTCTTCAAGACCATCTAATCTCTCGAATGTTATAAGTTTTGCATCATGTGTCATTACCTTTTCTACGCTTTTGAAGAATTTAAGTACACTATTTGCAACAACTATTGAATTTTCAACCTCATCTATGCTCCAAAAGCTTTTTAATTTAGGTAAATTAGTAATTTCAAGCATTGATCTATTAGATATAACTAAATCAAATTTTTCTTCTTTAAAGAATTTGTCCACTTTTTTTGCATCAACTGCTTCAAACTTTACATTCTCAACCCCTAGTTTTTGAGCTATTTCCTCTGCACATTTAATTCCCTTTTTACACTTATCCACACCAATTATTTCTGAATTTGGATAAAGATTTGCAATAAAACAAGTAGTTATACCATTGTCACATCCTAAATCAAGTATTTTCTTTCCATCTAGGTTTTTATCATATGAATTTTTAAAATCTATAAACCATGCAAAAAATTGTCTATATAAATCATAGTAATATCCGGCAAAATCCATAGTTGTTTCTAAATCTTTATTTTTTACCGTGTATATTTTTCCGTTTCCTTTATCTTTTCTAAGAGCTACTGCCAAATCCAAATCTTGTGTTAAATTCACCTTATGCTTTTCATCTATTTTCTTGAAAAATTCATCTCTATCATTTTCCTCTAGTATTCCTAATTTTTCAAAAAACTCCCCTATCACATTGTTGTTTAATTGTTCCATAATGCTAAATTTCTCCTTTAATATTCCCTTTTCCCATTTTATCTCTTATCAATAACTACTCTATACAACCCCATAAAAATTATTTTTAGTATATCGTAATTATGCCTATTTATATTATAACGTTTTTTATATTCATTTGTATTTTATTCCAACATATAGTTTTTTAATATAAAAAGACCAGGTATTGCTACCTAGCCTTTCGTTTTATAGTTCATTATTAAAGAATATTTTTACTTCGCTGTCTTTGAAGTCAATTCTGTAATAGTCGTATTCGTCATCTTCATCATAATACTCAGTAAACATGTCAAATGCTTCTGTTGCATGTACTAATTTTTCAATAGAATCTACTTTGAATTTTTCCATGTTCACATTTGTGTTGAAATATATACCAGTTATCCCCTTGTTTGTGTCCATCTTTAGCGAACTCGCATCATTTAAATATATATCGAATGCATTTGTTGTGATATATATACATTCTAGATCCTTTTGAGTTATTCTTTCTAACTCTGCTAATATTTCTTCTGGTTTTATTATTTCTATCATGTTATACCCCTCCCATTTTGGTCTTTAATTGTAGTATACCACAATATTCCAGTTCAGAAACATTATTTAAATATTAATAGGATTTTGAGTAATTCATCAAAACTCATAAATAACACCCCTTTTCTTATTTAAATTATAGCATTGTTGGGGGTGTGTTTGATAATGAATATCATTTTAAAATAAATTAGCTAGCGTACATTAAAGTTAATAATGTAGCGCACATTAAAATTAAAATAAATTGAATAGAATGCATAAATTAAATTAAGCAGCACACAAGCACTGCTTAATCAAACTATATATCTAAAATTTAAATCATTTGTTATTTATAATCGAATTAGCTCCTATAAATGCGGCTACAGTCATTGCTATTGTTGCGATAACTGCTAAATATGCGCCCATTCCATGTGATGCTATTCCGTATGAATCCTGAACAACACTAGCTATAGACATAAAATCGACTATAGTTAAAAGCGCTGCTATTGCTGATAAAATAAAACCAATTCCTCCCCTTCTTGCAATATACGCTCCCATTGCAATCAAAATAAGTATTAATAAGACGATTCCGTTACCAGTTTGTATATATGACACGCTTTGAGAAAATCCAAAAGCCTGTGCTTTTGCATATGGTAAAAACAACGAGATAATTCCTACAACTCCCGCGATTATTGCGATAGTATTTTTTTGCATTTGTGTTCCAAGTAAAATATTTTTTAATCCTTTATCTGTGTTTTGTGGCACTTGGTTATTATTCATATATTTTACCCCCATTTTTATTTTTTGATAAAATTGGTTTTAACAATAAGCTGCTCAAATTTATATTACTCACTTTGTTTTAATGCGCCTACTTCGGGGCCTATACTTGTTAAGTCGATATTGTTTATGCTGCAAAAATATTTTAGAAGGTCATCTGCAGATTTTTCGTACTTTGTACCCTTTTTCATGTCTGCAATATCTCTCAAAACTTGTACTGCCATTTGGTCTGTCATATATCTAAACAAGCCAGTTCCCCATCTTGTGTTTTCCTTTTTTCCGCTGTTGCTGTAATAATTCCAAAAGAGCATTTTTTTCGCTTCACCTTCTGAAAGTTTTATTCTATATCTCGATTTTGGAGCCGACATAACGTATCCTTCTTCGTTATTTTCAGGATCGCCCGCAAACACCTCATCAATCAAAAACACCGCAAATATATATCGCTTGTCTTCTGCCATGTCTGGATTTACAGTTGTTAAGATTGCAAGGTGATTTTCCTTCGCTCCGACTATTCTTCTTGGAACTGACTCACTTTTTTCATCGAGGGTAGCGCCTGCATATGCAGTCCAATTTTTCAACAAATCACTTTCATAGCAAATACCCTCATCTTCATAAATTTGCTCCAACTCATCTCTATCAATCATATTGTCGTAATAATGTCGACATGCGCAGTCTTGGAATTTGCACCATTCGCCCCTGCCCCTATCGATATTTTGAGCAATCGTTCTGTTACTACATATCCCACTAAATCCAACTTGTTCGCTGGACTTACCACCATCACAATAATTGCACTTAAATGCTATATTATGCCCTTTATCACTTTTGTTATGTTTGCCCTTTTCCTTTGTAGAAGTTATTTTCTTACCTTCCTTTTTCGCTCTCTTTCCTACTTTTGTCTTTCTAATTATCGGCTCATCCCTAATAAGATTTTTCTGTTCTTTTTCAATCTCTCTTTGTCTGATGATTGCCTCTTTTCTATCTATATCTTCCTTTTTTTGTACCAAATCAGCCACATAAGCCTTGAATTTTTCGTCCTTCGCTCTAATAATGTTTTTAAAAATATCTGGGAATTGGAATTCTTTTTGGTCACCAGAGAAATCAACGATAATATATGACTCTCTCTCTCTGATTTTATGATCACAAATTTTCCCCTCCCCAAGAGATTTGTGCTCAACAACTTGACCTATAACATTCATTTTATCTTCCCCCTTTTTATAAATAATCTATCTTTTTTAATTAAATTAGACTATATTTATGCTCGAACTAAAACTGCCCATACTATAATTATACATTAAAATTGTTCGAAAAATAATCAAATAAATTTGAAAATTTTTTGAACCTGGCTTTGCTTATATTACTCCCACCTGTAAAATAAAAAAATTCACTTCGTTCATTGCGCCAACGACTGTGTCCGTTGCTTTAGTTAATAGGTTGGAAATTAT
>CALEBD010000247.1 GCA_937944945.1 uncultured Clostridium sp.
TGTCCAAAATAATTTTAATTTATTTTGGATACTCTCCCTGGTTGTATTATTTTTAATACTTCCCTTTTCTAGATTTTATACAAATATTTTGATGACTTTCTATATTAAGTGAATATTTTTAAATTATAAAGTTTTTTCAAAGGCTACTCTTTTTCCGCCATCTTCTAAGTAAATAATTCCACAGTATTTAAATCCGTTTTTCTTAAGAAGATTTTGCATTGGTATGTTTTCTTCGTGAGTATCTACTTTTAAGCTATTTACTTTATTTTGTCTGCATACATCTTCTGCATATTTTATTATTTTGTGAGAAAGGCCTTTTCCTTTTTGAGTATTATCTACTGCTATTCTATGTATTACTCCGTAATCTCCGTTTGTAATCCATTTTCCATCAAGAATATTTTCATAAGATGTTTCTTTTGTAAATGAAATTACTGTTGTTGCGATTATATTTCCATTCTCCAACATTACATAGCTTTCCCCATTTTCTATATCATTATTTATAACTTCTTCATTTGGATAATTATTTTGCCATTGGTCGATATTTTGCTCTTTGAAATATGCTTGGGCTTGTTTTACTATATCCATTATTTTTGTTATGTCTGATTTTGTTGATTTTCTAAATTCCATTTTATTCTCCTTTTTATTTAATACATTGAATCTAGATATATTTTCTTCATACTCTCACCTAGCCTTGATTTTTATACTCATGCCAATACTCTTCAATGTTTTCACTCATTTTTTTAATTAATTTTGTTGCCATTTCTTTTTCTTCTTTGCTAAACCCTTCAAAACTTATTTTTAACTGTTTAGCTTCTTCTTGCATTATAAAATCATATACTTTTAACGCATTTTCTGTCGGCGTTAATTTGTATCCTCTCTTATCCGATTCATCTTGTTCCTTGTTTATATATCCAAGTTCAATTAATTTTTGTACTGCTTTTGTAGTCGTCGTCTTATCAACTTTTAACATATTCGATAGCTCCACAAAATTTATACCTGGATTTTCACAAATCCTTGTTATAAATAAATATTGACCTTTTTTTAAATCGAATTGTTTATACTTCCAATCTGATGTGGAATTTATTGCTCTTGATAATGCACCGACATATCTCAAAGTTTCATATTCTAAATTATTCATAATCCCACTCCTATTATATAAATAGTCCTTTTTAGTTGAAAGTTCAACTATTTTTTTTACGAAATTTTTCATCCTTACAAAAAATACATCCACATAAAATGTATATATTTCCATATTTCAAACCATTATGGTTTTGTTTCAAACCAAGTGAAAATTTTTTTGTATAATTTATAAATTTTTTTGTTTTTTCGCAAGTTTTTACAATTTTCTACATATCCTATAGGATATAATACTTTTTGTATTCCGAAATGACGAGGGTATGGAATTTAAGCAATTATTAAAAAGGTCATTAAAAAAATTATTAAAAGAGACTTGGTTGTGGGGAATGTTATGGCTCAATAATTAAAAATGCCGCAAATCAATGATACATAATAAAAATCATTTCAACATGAAAAGAAGCATCCAGTTAAAACTGAAATGCTTCTTCCTTTTTTTATATTAAAAATTTAACCCCTAAGTTTTTGCCTTACCATTCAAATTGTCCATCTTCTTTAATTTTGAAAAAGTCAGAATATCCAAGGTCAAATACTCTTTCTTTTAAGTTTTCTACTTTTATTTTATCTTTTATAAGTTGAGTATAAACTCCAACATATGAGATGTCTCCTTGTGCTATGAAACCAGTCAGAACATTATCTTTTATTACTGCTTTTTTATAATTTTCACCATCTGTATATGTAAATACATCATAAGTGTCGTCTGCTGGCGTGATAAATCCTATTGAAACTGTAGGTATACCCATAAAGTTCATTGTGTTTTTAAACTCAAATGTATCGTCTATTGTGGCTTTTTTTCCTGCCATGTTTGTCGCTGCTACTTGTGCTTGTTTTGTGGCTAATGGCCAGATTCCTGTTCCTGTTATGTCACCTGCTGCGTATATATCTTGTTTATTTGTTTCACATTTTTCGTTTATTTTGATTCCTTTTTCTGTCTCAATTCCTGAACCTTTTACAATTTCTATATTAGATCTTACTCCTGTCGAAACTATCAACAAATCACAAGGGATTATTTCTCCATTTTTTATTCCAATACCTTTTATATTTCCATCTTCGTCTAAAAATACTTCTGATGCCATGCAGTTTTTAAGGATTTTTACTCCCTTTTGTTCAAACTTATCTTCATAAACTTTAGCTGCCCTAATATCAAGTTGTTTATCTAAAATTCTATCTTCTGATGCGATTAATGTTAAAGTACCTACATTATCTAGCTCAACTAATCCTGCTAATGCGTCCATTCCGACAAGACCTGCCCCCATAATTACAATACGTTTAGAGTATTTTGCTTTTTCTCTAATCATTACAGCATCTTCTATATTTCTAAGTGGGTATACATTTTTGGCATCTCTCAAATTTTTAATCGGAGGAATAAACGCATTGGCACCTGCTGTTATTAACAACTTGTCATAAGCCAACTCTTCTCCTTTGTTGTCTTTTTCATATTTAATTTTTTTGTTATCTGGGTCAATTGATTTTACTGTCGCTTTTTTTATCCAAGTCGCATCTTGCTTCTTTATAAAATCTTCGTCCACAAAATTAATTCCATCTATTGTTCTGTGTCCTGAAATTACATGGTGTAACATGCAACGAGAGTAAATTTTTTCGTCTTTTGATACTACAATAATTTTTGCGCTTTTGTCTAATTCTCTGATTGTCTTTACTGCAGTTATTCCAGCGATACTCGCACCTATTATCACATAAGTTTTTATATTTTCTTGTGAGGTTGTAGCTACATCTGATGATAATTCTACCTCCTCACTTTGTAATTCTAAAGCACCGCTTGGACAATTATACACACATAAAGGAATATCTTCCTCTTTGCACAAATCACATTTTATTATATCTTGTTTTGTTCTGTCGTCTGGTTTTAATATTCCATAAGGACAGCTCATCACACACATATAACATGATCCACATCGTTTCTCATCATAAGAAACAATCCCTGTTATAGAATCTTTTTTCATAGCTCCACTCATACATGTTGCAACACATTCTGGTTTGTCGCAATGTCTACAAGTTAGTGGAACTGGACTCTCTTCATAATTTAGTTCTATGTGATTTCTACTTTCTGTATCTATATTGGATAAATCTATAAAATATTTATCTTTATTTACATCTATAAAGCTATCGAATTTATGTTTTTCGCTACAATTTCTAGTCATACAGGCTACTACACAACTTTTGCACCCCGTACACAAATCTTTATGAATTATTATTCTGCGCATTTGACCACATCCTTAAAAATTATTTTAAACCTAAGCCTTTTCTTCTATCTAATATCTCTGATTCTAATATTTCTGCTGATGCTACTGGGTCTGGGTTTATTATTACACTTCCTCCAGTTATGTCTTTTAGTCCTTCTGTCAGAACTTGTGTCACTAATGGTCCTCCTGTTACAAACGGTGGTAAAGCTAGGTGAAGTGGTAGTCCTAAAGCTAAACCGAATGCTCCATCTGCTAGTGCTTGCTCTTCTAACCATTGTGGTGCAGAAAGTGCTACTGGTAATTGTGGTATATCTACGTTTAATGCCTCTGCCAATTCGCTAACAACTATTTCGATTCTTCCTATTGCTAGACATGGTCCAAAGTTTAGTACTGGTGGTATATTTAATTTTTTACAGACTGCTTTTAAATTTTCGCCTGCTAATTCTTCTGCTCCAGGTGACATCAATCCTACGTTTTCTAGTCCACCTGTTGAACATCCTGCTGATAATACTAATATATCTTTTTTGATTAATTCTTTTACTAATTCGACTGTATGAACATCATGTCCGCCCGCAGTCATGTTTGAACATCCGACTACACCGACAACACCTTTTATTGTTCCATCAGCGATTAAGTCTATTAATGGTTTCCAATTCCCACCTAAGAATTCTTTTAAGTTCTTTTCACTAACACCTGTTAGCGATTTATCATAACCGTGGTCTTTTGGTATATCTATTTCTACGTTTCCTCTTCTCGCTTTATACGCTTCTACTGCTTCATTTATCAATCTGTGGTCTATTTCATCAAATTTATCTCTATCTAATTGGATTAATTCTGCATTTTTCTTTTTAGCAACATCATCTAAACAAATCATTTTTACTTGTAATTTGTCTGCTATTGGTTCAAGCCCTGGCAATGTGCAGTTAAATTCTGAAACTACCATATCTACTGCCCCTGTTGCTAATACTGCCTCACTTGTGTAGTTGTTTCCTGCGTGACCTGCGAATATTTCTTTGTAGTGTTCCCCTCTTAATTGTAAATCTTGACCTACACATGTACATCCCACTAATCTAAATCCTTTTGCTCCTACTGATTTTGCTACTTCTACTGCTTCTGGTAATTTAATTTTTTCTTGGAAACTTGCAAATGTTGAATGTTGATGTCCTGTCACCATTATGTTTATATAATCTTCGTCGATTACTCTAAATCCGACTGGAGCCATTCTTATTACTGGGTCTCCTAAAACTATATCATTTAATAAGTTTGTTAAAGTTAATCCATATAAACCTGTGCAAATTCCTAGTGATAGACAATGCATTAACATATCTACTGGGTCTGAGCTTAAGTTTGTAGATGATTTTACACATCCATCAAATACTTCTGATTTTGCTCCACCTGGCATGATTCCAAGCTCTTTCCATTTATCAACTCTCATATGGTAAGCTAGCTTTTCAACTAATTCCATTTTTTCATATCTCGGTTTGTATAAATCTTTTAGGATTGCATCTGCTATTTTTACGCATCTTTTGTGTGGGTCATCATCAAATATTCCTAATTCTTCGCCTAATATGTTTAGAGCTTTTTCACTTTTTATAACCCCATTGTGTTCTCCAACATGTTTTACATTTAATGCTGTATTTTCAACAACGTGTAGATAACATGCTGCCCCTGCTGATACTGCTCTCAAGAAGTTTCTCGCTACTATTGTATCTGCATCTGCTCCACATATTCCTCTTGGTGATTTTGGAGTTACTCTACATGGTCCGTTTGAACATAATCTACAACAGACACCTTGAAGTCCAAATCCACATTTTACTTTTTGGTCGATTGTTCTTTGGAATGCTGTTTCAAATTCTCCTGATTTTGATGCTACAAAGTTTTCTAGTTTTTTGTCTGCACTTTGACACATTTTACAAGTGTTACAATTCATATTTTTTACTCCCCCTTATTAATTATTTTTTACTTTATTTATACCATAATTTACCACTAATAAACACCTAATTTGTTAATTTTTTAATTTTTAAGTTAGTTTCAAAACTTAGAATACAAACTATATACTCAAAATCCTAACTATTTTTTGACCCAAATTCTTATTGTGATATAGAATAAACTTTGCTATAATTATAAGTGAAATTAAAATCATTATAAGGGGGATTTTAGTATGGCTTACAAAATAACAGACGATTGCGTTGCTTGTGGTTCATGTGCTGATGAATGTCCAAACGATGCTATAACTGCAGGGGACGACAAATACAGCATAAACGCTGACGAATGTTTAGATTGTGGATCATGTGCTGATGCCTGTCCAAACGATGCTATAGTTGAAGAATAATAGCAGAGAAGACTATCTGAGGGGTTTTCGACCTCGGATAGTTTTTTGTTGGGTTGTTTTTAATTTCAAAAATTTTGACATCAATTAAGGAGAATAAAGATATGGCTTACATAATAAGTGATGCTTGTATAAGCTGTGGTGCATGCGAATCAGAATGCCCTGTAGAATGTATATCAGCTGGAGATGACCAATACGTAATAGATGCAGATAGCTGCATAGAGTGTGGATCTTGTGCTGACGTATGTCCTGTAGAAGCTCCAAGCGCTGAATAATTTGAACGTACTTTTTTATTTTTAATGAGAAGGCTAAGTGATTTTATCACTTAGCTTTTTTTAATATAATTCTAATGAAAGCGACTTTGTCTATTGATTTAAATTAACTTCATTTATGGTGACAACGACTTCGTCCGTTGCTTTAGTTTTTTACAATAAAAAAGCTACATGAATAACATACAAATTTCATGTAGCAGTTTATTATAATTTTTTATAAATGCAAAGTATCTTGATTACTCTTCTTTCATTAAGTATGATAATGTAAATAAACTTTCAGTTAAGTTTACATTTTCAACTATAATGTCGTCTGGTACTTTTAAGTCCATTGGCGCAAAGTTCCAAAGCCCTTTTACACCACATGCAACTAATCTATCAGCTAATTCTTGAGCTCCGTTTTTTGGAACACATAAAATACCTATATCTATTTTATTATCTTTTACGAAATCCTCAATACGATCTGAATCTAATATTTCAAAATCTCTTATCTTTAATCCAATTATTTTTGGATTAGCGTCGAATAATCCTTTTATTTCAAATCCAGCTTTTCTGAATCCAGAATAGTTAGCTATTGCTTGTCCTAAATTACCTGCTCCTATTAGAATTGCATTATATGGTCTGTCTAGCCCTAGAATTTTTCCGATTTCCGCATGAAGGGCTTCGATATTGTACCCATACCCTTGTTGTCCAAATCCACCAAAATTATTTAAATCTTGTCTTATTTGTGATGCCGTAAATCCTATTATTTCACTTAATTCTTTTGAAGATATTCTTTGTACGTCGTTATCAAGTAAGTCACCAAGATATCTGTAATACTTAGGTAGTCTTCTGATGACCGCCATTGATATGTTTTTACCTGCCATCGTCTCACCTCTTTTAATTTAATATTTTCATAACAATATAATTAAATAATACCATATTTTTTAAATAGTTTCATATATCCTTGATTATATTATATCAAAAGTTTATAATTTTAGGTAGTTTAAGGAGGTAGAAAACTTATGATCATTTTATCTTGCAATAATTTGAATAAAAGTTTTGGCGTAGATTCTATCCTTGAAAATGCTAGTTTTACTATAAATGAAGGCGATAAAGTCGGAATCGTTGGAGTTAACGGTACTGGAAAGACGACTTTATTCAAAATTATTTCCGGTGAATATGGATATGACAGTGGGGATATTTACACTTCTAAGGATTGTGAGATTGGTTATTTAGAGCAAAATACCAATTTTTATTCGGAAAATACTATATTAGAAGAGGTTCTTGAAGTATTCAGACCTCTTATCGAAATGGAAGAAAATCTTAGACAACTTGAAATCAAAATAGCTGAAGAAGGAAGCAAATCAGATTCTAAAATCTTAGATAAATTAATGGACGAGTACTCGCACAAAATGGAGCAATTTGCTGCAAATAACGGATACGGATATAAATCCGAGGCGAAAGGTGTTCTTATTGGTTTAGGATTTAAAGACAGTGACTTTGACAAGAAAGTTGATATTCTTTCTGGTGGGGAAAAAACAAGAGTCCTTTTAGGTAAGTTACTTCTTAAAAAACCTACATTATTACTTCTAGACGAACCGACAAACCACCTTGATTCTGAGGCAATTGAGTGGTTAGAGTTCTTCTTAAAGCAATATAGAGGTACTGTTATGCTTATTTCCCATGATAGATATTTCCTAGACCAAGTGGTAAATAGAACTTTCGAAATCTACAACAAAAAACTTAAGACTTATAATGGTAATTACTCTGATTTTATAGAGCAATCTAAAGTCGAAAAAGAATTAGAACTTAAAAAATATGAAGACCAACAAAAAGAACTGAAAAAACAAGAAGAGTCTATCGAAAGGCTTAAGGCTTATGGTCGTGAAAAACATCTTAAAAGAGCTAGAAGTAAGGAAAAAGCTCTTGATAAGGTTGATGTTCTTGATAGACCTGAATTATACAGAAAGAAAGCAAAAATATCTTTTGACCCAGCTGTTGTCAGCGGTAATGATGTAATGCAAGTTAAGGATATTTCTATGGGATATGGCGATAGAATATTATTCAAAGGCTTGAATTTCGAGATATATCGTGGGGAAAAAGTCGCTCTAATCGGGCCAAATGGAATAGGTAAATCGACTTTATTCAAAATAATAATGAATGAACTTACTCCTCTTTCTGGTGATGTGAAACTTGGTACAAATGTAAACGTGGCTTATTTCCACCAAGAGCAAAAAACTCTTGATTTAAATAATACAATTATTGATGAAATTTGGAAAGACAACACACATCTTACTCAAACTCAAATTAGATCTATGCTTGGTGCATTCTTATTTGAAAATGACGATGTATTTAAACAAATTTCTTCACTAAGTGGTGGCGAAAGAGCTAGAATAGCTATATTAAAATTAATCTTATCAAAAGCGAACTTCCTGCTTCTTGACGAACCGACAAACCACTTAGATATAGATTCAAAAGAAGTTTTAGAGGATGCCCTAAATGGCTATACTGGAACAATATTCACAATTTCACACGACAGATATTTCTTAAATACTGTAGTGGACAAAATCTTAGTATTAGACGAAAACGGAATTACTGAATATCTTGGTAACTATGACTATTACATGGCTAAAAAGAAAGAATCTGAAGAGATAAACGCTGTTGTTGAAGAAGAATCAGAAAAAACTAAAACTCAACTTAAAGAAGAAAAACGTCGTGAACGTGAAGAACGTGAAAGACAAAAGAAAAACAGAAACAAAATAGTTAATACAGAAAAAGAAATCGAGCAAATCGAAACTAAAATAAGTGAGCTTGATGAACTTCTTTGTTTAGAAGAAGTTTACTCTAATCCTGAACGTTCTAAAGAAGTTTCACAAGAGAAATCTAACTTAGAAGATAGACTTGCTGAACTTTATGAGCTTTGGGAAGAATTAATGTAATAACTTATTATTTAAATAAAAAAAGTTCTAGTTTACCTTATTTAAGTAGGTATCTAGAACTTTTTATTTTGTCTATTTAATCATATAGTCACTTTATTATATGAGCTTTTTTAATATTTAGAACTAATTTTAAATACTATTTTTTAGCTGCAACTATACTTATTTCAACTAATAAGTTTTCTCTAGCCATGTTAGCTTCTACACAAGCTCTTGCTGGCTCGTTTCCGTTTTCTACCCAAGCATCCCAAACTGAGTTCATATCAGCGAATAATGCCATATCTTTTACGTATATAGTTGCTGATAATATGTGGTTTTTGTCAGAACCATATTGGTTTAATATTGCTTCAGCTTTAGCTAAAACTGCTGCAGTTTGTTCTTTCATATCACCTTCGTCGTTAGTTAATCCACTTAAGTAAAGAGTGTTGTTATGTTCAACTACTTTACTCATTCTTCCTGTTCCTTCAAATCTTTTGATTTCCATGATGTCTTCTCCTATTTTGTCATAATTTGTTTATATAATTCTAAAAATTGTTAGTTATTTATCGAACAAAATCTAGATTATATTTTATTAGTTAATGTCTATTTTTAAGTTTGGCACTGCGTTTAATGACATATCATCAATTTTTCCATTTATAAAATTATGATATCCTGCACACCCTATCATAGCTGCGTTGTCTGTGCATAAATCTAATCCTGGGAATTTTATTTCTATGCCTTTTTCGTTTGCCATTTGTGTTATCTTTTCTCTTAGTGCTGAGTTTGCAGCAACACCACCAGATAAGGCGATTGTTTTGTATCCTTTTTCTTCGGCTGCATTGACAGCTTTTGTAGATAATACTTCTACTACTGCCTCTTGGAAAGATGCAGCAACATCTTCTACTACTATCTCTTGTTTTTTCATTTTTTGAGCATTTAAATAATTTAATACTGCTGATTTTAATCCACTAAAACTAAAATCATATGAATCATCTAAGTATGCTCTTGGGAATTCTATTGCATGTTTGTTTCCTTGTTTTGCAAGCTTGTCTATTATTGGTCCACCTGGATATCCAAGCCCCATAGCTCTAGATATTTTATCAAATGCCTCACCAGATGCATCATCTCTAGTTCTTCCTAGGATTTCATAATTTTGATAATCTTTAACCTCAACTAAGTGAGTATGCCCTCCTGAAACTACTAAAGTTATAAATGGAGGTTTTAAATCTTTGTGTTGTATATAGTTTGCATTTATGTGACCTTGCATGTGGTTTACTCCAACTAGTGGAACACCAAGCGTAAACGCAAGTGCCTTAGCATAAGATAATCCTACTAAAAGAGCTCCAACTAATCCTGGTCCATAAGTTACTGCTATGTGGTCGATATCTTCTGCTTTTATTCCTGCTGTGTCTAGTGCCTCTTGATAAACTGCATCTATATTTTCAATGTGTTTTCTTGATGCAACTTCTGGAACTACACCACCGAACTTTTTATGTAATTCAATTTGTGTTGAAACTATATTTGCAAGTACTTCTCTTCCGTTTTTTAATACTGCAACTGCAGTCTCATCACAACTACTTTCTATCGATAAAGTTATTATATCCTTCATTGTTTCACCGCCTCATATTCTAGCTATTTATAATTTTGTATATTTACGTTTATTAATTTTTTTATTTATATCATTCATTATGCAAATGTCATATTTATAATTCTGATAGCTGATTCCACATTATTATTGCGTCTTCTCTATCGCTATAATATTCTTTTCTGACTCCTGCCATTTTGAATCCATATTTTCTGTATAGATTTTGTGCAACTGTGTTTGAACTTCTAACTTCTAAAGTCATTGAAACTAATCCATGCCCTTTGCAAAGTTTCACCATTTCAGCCACTAATCTATCACCTATTTTTTGTCCTCTATAATCGCTGTGTACTGCTACGTTTGTTATGTGACCTTCATCAACAACAAACCAAACGCCCACATACCCAACAATTACAGAATCCAACTCAGCCACAAGATATCTAGCTAAGTTGTTTTTTAGTTCATCCATTAGAGATTTTTTTGACCATGGATCATCAAAACAATTTACCTCTACTCTATGAACTCCATCTATATCGTCTTTTCTCATTGGTCTAATTATTAAGTTATTCATATTTAATTCTGTGCCCAGCCCCAAAATTGGGTTTAAATCCATATGTAAATCTTGATTTATATTATTTAGATTTTCTCGATTCTTTTCCATTTTGAAACCTCACTTTTCTCCAATATTATTAATTATTTTTGTTCTTGAAGTTTTCTTTCAGCTTCTAATTTTCTTTGTTTTTCTTCATATTGTTCTTCTGCTTGTGATTTTCTGATATATAGCGGATTTACTGTATAACAATCGAATATATCTTTTCCTTCATCAAATTTAACTTTCGCCACAGAACATAAACTTCCTGCTTTTGTCACGTTATTTGATGCTGCTGGAATTTCTATATTAGATATTTCTCTTATTTTGTCTTCGTATTTATAAACAGCTTCTCCAACTAATATCCATTGTTCACCGCTTTGTGCTAATTCTTCAAGAAGTTCGTCTATTTGTTGAATTCCGATTTCTTTTATTTCTACTAATTTTGTACCTTCATATTGGTATCTTCCTGTATAAACTTGATTTCTTTGTGCATCTAATATTGAGCATATTTTTTTATCACAAAGGTTCATATTTGCTGCTAAAGCCTCTAGTGAATTAACTCCTATCACTGGTATATCGTTAACATGAGCTATTGCCTTTGCTGTTGCCATACCAATTCTAAGCCCTGTAAAAGAACCTGGCCCTTCACAAACTGCAATCGCATCAATCTCACGCACATTTAAATCACTTAAACCTAGCATATTTTCTATCATTGGCATAAGTTTTTGTGAATGAGTTTTTTTAGTGTTAATTGTATATTCACAAATTAATTTATTGTCTTCTATAACAGCTACACTTGCCGCCATAGATGATGTATCTATCCCTAAAATCTTCATTATTTAGTCAACTCCTCAACTATTTTTTCATATTCTTCGCCATAAGGAATAAGCGTCATCTCTCTTCCCATGTCTTTGTAGTTTAATTCTATTTTTAAGTATTCATCTGGTAGTATGTCCTCGATTATATTTGCCCATTCGATTATACATACACCGTCGCCATTTATGTATTCTTCAAATCCTATATCGTACATTTCCTCGCTACATCCAATTCTGTATACATCGAAATGATATAGTGGCATTTTTCCTTCGTATTGGTTCACTATTGTGAAAGTTGGACTTGTGATATAGTCATCTACTTCTAGTGCCTCTGCCAAACTTTGAGTCATTGTTGTTTTTCCTGCACCTAAATCACCGATTAAACAAACTATGCTCCCTGGCTTTAAAAGTTTACCTAACTTAAAACCAATCTCCCTAGTTTCTTGATCGTTATTTAAGTATATATTCTTTATCATCTGTGTGTTTTTCATATTTTCATCTCCGTATCTAATCTACTATTTAAACTATAAGGTGAAATTAATGTTATTTATTACACTCTACAGTTTAAATATAAACCAAATATTATTATATTATACTTTTTAGTAGTTTTATAGGCTTATACGTTATTTTTTCAATGTATAAGACTATATTTATTATAACCTAAAAAAAGTATGAGATATGTCGCTAGCCTTATACTTTTCATTAACTCGATGGAAACTAAAAAACCTGCCCTAACAAAAGGACAGGTTTATTTTTATAAATCTATTTAACTCTTAATATTCTTTCCATCTTTTTATATAATGGTAAAATTACCACTGTCATGATTGCACCTTTTAATATATTAAACGGTATTACTAACCAAATCATAAAAGTGAATAAATCTGTAACTCTGTGGTTTAATACTGTACCCATGCTTATTATTACATCCATTGGCATTACTAATCCGTATAATGGGAATACTATGTAATAATCTACTACTGCACCGACTATCGCCATAAGTATTGTTCCTAAAACACCACCGATTAATACATTTTTATAAGTTTTAGCTTTTCTACATATAAAGCATACCATTAATACATATGGTCCTGCGATTAATACGTTTGCTATTTCACCAACGCCTCCAGTTGTACTTCCTGAAACTGCTTGTAATAAGTTTTTGATTACGACTACTATAAAACCTGCAACAGGTCCCATTGATAATCCACCGAATACTGCTACTATATCTGATAAATCAAGTTTTAAAAATGATGGGAATATTGGTAATGGCACTTCTAAAAATCTTAAAAAATAAGATATAGCTGCCAAAATTCCTATCTGAGCTATCACTCTAGTAGACATTGTTCTTTTTGATTTGTGAGTATTTACACTTTGTTGCATAATACATAACCTCCAATAAAATAAATTATTATAGGTCAAATAAAAAAACTCGAGAGAATCTTCTTCTTCGAGTTTTATGAGTAATCATAATAAATAAATCTTTTAAATTTATAACTCTCTTCTTTCATCCAGACTCTACTGTCGGCTTTGGAATTTCACCAA
>CALEBD010000248.1 GCA_937944945.1 uncultured Clostridium sp.
AAAATATATAATAAGTACACATTCAAACGCCGACCATATAGGAGGAAATGAATTTTTACAAAAGAGAACTGATTGTAAAATAATTTCAACAGAAATCGAAAATTTATTTATTAAATATCCAATTTTAGAACCTTCATTTTTATATGGTGGTTATCCTATAAAAAGTCTTAGAAATAAATTTTTAATGGCAAAAGAAAGCAATCCGACTGACACTATAGAGAATTTGCCAGAGGGGCTTGAGTACATAAAACTAGGTGGACACTTCTTTGATATGATAGGAATAAAAACTTCTGACAATGTATACTTTTTAGCAGATTGTGTTTTTGGAGAAAATATTATAAAAAAATATCACATATCATTTATCTACAATGTAGATGAGTTTTTAAAGACACTAGATTTTGTAGAAAATTTAGAAGGAAATTTATTTATACCATCACATGCGCCGATTTGTGAAGATATAAAACCACTAGTTAAAATCAACAGAGACAAAGTACATGAAATAATAGAAACTATATTAAGGATATGTGAAGAAGAATTGATATTTGAAGATATTTTACAAAAGTTATTTATACATTATGATTTAAAAATGGATCTAAACCAATATGTTTTAATAGGGAATACACTAAAATCTTATTTATCATACTTATACGATAATGAAAAGTTAGAAATAGAGTTTAAAGAATCTAAATTATATTGGAAGACAAAGAGCTAAATACATAAAAGTGCTAGATATTTTATTCTAGCATTTTTAAATTCTAAGAAAATTAGATATTATTTAGTTTAAAAATATTTGTCAAATTTAAGCGTAATTTAAGATTTGATTGATATAATTAACTACATAATAAATAGATATAAATTAATAGTAATGGAGGAATTAATATGCAAGTTAGAGGTTCAGACGATACACTACAATTTGCGGATAAATTTAGAAATTATTCAAAAGAAGATGGACATGCATATAAAAAAATGAACAACAAAAAATTCGTTCTTAGAAGAAAAAGTAAATTATATTGACCAAATTGTAAAACAAAAAATAATTTAAACAGTATTTATTGCAAGGAATGTGGAACTTTATTAGAAGATATTAGCAAGAGAACTTATGATTTTAGTATATCAAATATATTATCAAACATAAGTCTAAAAGATAGTTTTAAGGTGGCGGGATTTGCAACGTTAATACTATTTGCTATAAGTATAGTATTAAAATTAATTTTAAGGGTGTCATTAGGAAATTATGTTTCTTACATAAGTACTTTTGATTTACTTTTATTAATAAATGGTGGAAATTTAAATATACTTACTAATGCAAATAGTATGATGAACTACGGTAATTATTATAATTTTGCATTTCAAATTTGCTCATTAGCGCTTTTAGTATTGCCAGTGATATGTATGGTTGTTTCTTATAATATATTTATGAAACAAAAAAATACTGATGAATTAACATTAGTTAGACAAGCTATAGGAGTAGGAGTGATATATGGAATAATACTTACAGTATTAGCTCTTGTGTCTAGAAATAGCTTATCTATAGGTGGAGGATATCTATCTTCGGGATACAGTTTAGTATATGGAGTTAGTTTTTTAAGTGTTTTAGTTAGAGGTATTTTATTAGGATTTTTATCAATTTTATATATTGGAACAAAAAAAGAATATATACAAAACAACATGTATTTAGGAATATTTAAACAAGTAGTAAATACAGTATTTTTAGGATATTTTATAGTATTTGTACTTTTAGTTTTAGGATATTTTATAGGTTTAAGTTATGTATATGAATTTGGTATTTCAGGTTCTATCTCAAATATAAATATATTCGTAGTAATTAGCCAATTGGCAGCATATATTTGGGGATTTGCAAATTTAAATCCTGTAACTATAGGAAATCAAAATTTATTCTTAACAAATATATTTTCAACTTCCTTAAGTATAGATTTTAAATTATGTTTAATAGCATTTATTGCTCTATCAGCTTTAATATTATTGATATCAGGAATAAAGCTAAACAACAAATATAAAACTCACGCTAAAAAGACTACATTAATATTTAGTGGATTTTATGCAATCTTAATGGGAGTATTAGCTGTATTTACTTGTGTAAATGTAAATGGAGGCTCATTATTGGGATATAATGTACAAATGAATATGAGCATAATTTTTACACTTATAATAAGTTTTATTTACAGTTTTATAGTAACTTTTATAGGATTTAAATTAAATAATTGGGATTAATAAAAGAGAGGTATATAATAATGAAATCAAATGATAAAACAATAAATCGTAAGTTTATAAATATAGAGCATAGATCGAAAAAATCTCAAATAGAAAAAGAAATTCAAGATTTTGAAGATAAAAAAAGTGAAAAAATTATGGAGCTTGGAATCTCAGCATATGAAAAAATAAGAAGAGGTCTTATAGATGAAAGTATATTTGGAGAATTAACTTATGAAATAAAAAAACTAGACTTAGAAATATACAACAGAATGTTAGATATAGCAAATATAGAAGGCCACGATGAACATACACCTATTTGTGAGTGCGGTTATATATCAAAAAATAATGAAAAATTCTGCCCTAATTGTGGCAGGGAGATAAAAAAAGATAGGGAATTTATATTATGTGATGTTTGTGCAAGCAAGATAGATTCTGATTCTAAGTTTTGTACTTGTTGTGGCTCTAAAATAATTAAAAAGAAAGATATAGACTTAAATAAATACGAGTATGACTGTGAAGAACAATTTGACTACAATGAAGAAGTAGATGAAAATGATGATGAAATACAAGTATATGAAGGTGACGATTTTGAAAATTATACAGAACCTAAACATATAATTGAGATAAAAGAAAATAATGATGATTTTGAACTTGATAAAGAAAAATTAAATAAATAAGGTTTCTCTAATAAATGATGTGAATTAGGATAAAGTAAATCAAAACTTATAGCATTATATATAAATACTCTCTGATATAAAACCATAAAGGTTTTGATTGGAGAGTATTTTTATTTTATACATAATCAAAAAGTTTACAAAAACTTAAAGAAAAAGATACAAAATTGAAAGGTTTCAGAAGGTGAAAAATATATTTAACTGTGTTAAACTATAATAGTATGAATAAACTTGGAGGGATTAAAATGAAGAAAGATAAAGTAAGGTCTAAAAAAAGGGAATACGACACCTGTAGTATTACTATGGAGCTAGAGAAGCCTTTACTTTACGAGGAAGAGCAAGCAGAAATTGCAAAAAAAAGAAAAAAGCTTAAGAAACAATCGATGAATAAGGCTATAATAAAAGCCGTTTTAATTTTATTGATTTGTTCAGTGTTAGTTTTTTTTATTTGGCTAACTAGCTACTATGCTCCAACATCAGAAGCAGAAACTTATTTGAAAAGTGATGATGCTGTAACAGTAAGCATAGACAATAATTTTATATGCTTTACGCCTACAAACATAACACCAACAAAAGGATTCATATTATATCCAGCAGCAAAAGTAGATGCTAAGGCATATGCAAAAATTTGCAAAATGATATCACAACAAGGTTATCAAGTTGTTGCTGTAGATATGCCATTTAATTTCTCTGCATTTGGTAAAAATAAAGCCAATGAAGTTATGAACAAATACAACAATATAGAGCATTGGGTTATAGGTGGTGATTCACTAGGAGGTCTTGTTGCGACAAGATATGTAAATTCAAAGCTAGATAATATTGACGGTGTTGTATTAATATCTTCATATCCATCAGATTCATATTTAAAAGAAGTTAATATGAATGTTTTATCAATTTGGGGTAGTAAAGATGGTGTAATAGATTTCCAATCTTTAATAGATGCGAAAGAAAAATTACCACCAGATACTACTTATGTTGAAATTGAGGGTGCAAATCATTCACAATTTGGTGATTATGGAAAATACAATAATGATGAGAGTGCTTTGATAAGTGGAGATGATCAAAAACAAAAGACAGTTGACAGTATTGTAGAATTTATGAAAAATATAGACTAGATAAAAGATTGATATAGAAGTTTTAATATTTAAATTTCTACATCAATCTTTTTTTATTTTTAGATTTGTTTATATAGATTTAATGCACTCCAATTGCTCTTTTTAGGGTCTTTTTTAAATGCATCTATAAACCAAGTAATGTCTTTTTTAGAAATGCATTTTAATAGACATAGTAAAATTACATACACTATAAAAATAAGGATACCTTCAACAACTAAATTATTAGTATTTATATCTTTATTCGATACGTAATCCTTAATCATTCTTGATAAAAAACGCCCTACGCCTTTACTGCTGTCAAAATTAATTTCAGAAATGGGATTTCTCAAAGAATCATAGTATATAAAGTTTAAGCATTTAATAAGGGTTGGAGATATGTATGTTTCTGTTTCTAAATGATAAAATTCCATATTATCATCAGGTGATACTTGTTTACAGATAATATTGATATAGGTGTAATCATCTATATCAAACAAGTCTTCAAAATGCCCTATTTCATCATTTGTGAGTTTTATTCGTATATTAACTGTTATAGGTAAATTTGCATCATTAAAATCATCATAAACAAATCCTCTTCGTGTGAAAATGATATTTAACAGGTTTAATATATTTGATTTCCCTAAATTATTTTCTCCAACAATAAAATTGCACGATTCGTCAAATGTAATTGTTGCAGAATTTAAATTTCGATAATTTTCAACGGAAATATCCTTTATTCTCATAATGTGCAGTTATTTTTTTATAAGTTATTTACAAGGAACAAAGGTAATCACAAAATAAACACCCAGCAATAAAACACTGGGTGTTTATCAACATACTAATTCCAAAAGATTTATTCTTCTTCGCTGCTGTCATTATTGAAACTAAACGAAAGTTGCTGCACCTGTCCGAAGCTGTCAATCACGTAAATGTCAATCGTCTGCTGGTCTGTCGATGCCGAGGTGTAGTATAGCCGGAACGTTTCTTTCTCCAGCGGGTAAAAGTCATTGGGCAGGAACACCGTGCCGTTATCCA
>CALEBD010000249.1 GCA_937944945.1 uncultured Clostridium sp.
TGAGTTTGATAATGCTAGCCCAGCAGTTGATAAGGGTGGTGGTAGTGTAACATTAACTGGTAAATCCAATACTACCAAGATTACCTTTTCAAAAGGTGTTGGAGATATCGTCGGTGCAGATATTTCTGCAATCAAATTTACTGCAAACGGAGCTTCTGCAACAAGTGGTACTGCAATAACTGGTGACCCCGGTGCTAAAGCTAAGTACACTTTTAGTGTTACTTTGACTGCAGCAGCAAACGAAACAATTGAAGCCAGAACTCAGCAGATTATTGCTATTGCTGCTGGTGGACAGAAGGTTACGGCTACACTGAATCAGACTGCTGGTGATCCATTTATTGAAGTTACACCGACGAAGATCGATGTACCTCAGGATGGTTCTGCAGTTCAGGTTACGGTGGATACCAACACCACATTCACTGTTACTCCCAAATCGTAAAGATACGGAGTTTTGGTATAGTAGGGTGGGATATCTCTACTATACCCCAAATTTAATACTTAAAGTATGGCAAAAGTTACTATACCATGGGGTGATGGCTCTGGTGATAATTTTTACATAGATTATACCGGAGTTGAAGGGAGTTCAGAATCACTCATAATTTCTGATATTAACCAAACAGGAGTAGAAAGAAGAAAAACTTTAGTATTCAGAACTACAACTTCAAATGTAGTAACTGCATTACAATCCGAGGCTTATTTAACAGTAATCCAAAAAACAGACAGTTTAGTAGTAGCTATGTTTAATAACACAGTTGCTACGTTCGGTACTTCAGAAGTTAAAGCTGGTTGGAGAGATACTAAAAACAATCAATAGATATGGCAAAGTTCGTAGATATAAATTCTCTAACAGAGAAGACTTTGGATGGTAGTGAATCAGTACAAGTATCTGATACACAGAAATCTAAGTTAGTAAATATCCTTACACAGCTTGGGAAGAATCTTCAAATGGCTGTTAACAGTTCTGATAGTTGGCAGCTTCCTGACTTTGATACGAATAGTACTAAAGTCCAGAATTGGCTTAATGCCTTAGCATTTGCTTGCGGGTTACGAGATGAAAGTACAGGTTGGGGACCATTCAGGATCATAAACGGTAATGACGGAGATATTGCTTACTTTGTTATACTTTGGTATGACAACATCAATAATCTTACTGAGGCTTTCGTAATAGGATCGTATGCTAATGCTGTTGTAACGCTGTACGAGAAGCCCGGTAAGCAGCATCTTACTCCTAGTAGCGATCAGGATAGTGCCGTAATACAGGACATTCTTTCTACTGGTGGGTGGACTAAGGTAGTTACTATAGGTAATGGAGGACCAGAAATAGAATCACTGGCTGCAGAAAAAGTTTTAGTAGAAGCACCAACTTTATTCGATGAAAATAGCTCAAGTACGTGGGATCCAACTGCAGCTAATAATTTACAGGAATTAGTTAATGGACTTCTATACCGATTTGGTGTTAGAATAACCCCAGACGGTCTGAATTTAGGATTCCGTGTTGCACAGGCAAACGGTAAAATAGCAATCATTGCTAATGATCAATCCTCATCAGATTACCCTGTATTCCTGTTCAGTGGTGGTTCTGTTATATACACATACTTGATCGACCAGAGTTATGTCATGGAGTGGATAGGTAACTATTCATCAGATAGTGATATAATAGCTAGCATAGAGAGAGACGGTAATGAAACGGGTATGCTTGATATGGCAGGTATATCGAATTTCGCTACGAAGGCATACGTCAAGCCGAACGATGCTGTGCTGGCGACGTTCCCCTC
>CALEBD010000250.1 GCA_937944945.1 uncultured Clostridium sp.
AAACTTTGGATTAGCAGAAGAATTTAACGGAAAAGTAAACATGAGATTCGACGATACTAATCCACTAAAAGAAGATGAAGAATACGTAAATTCAATAAAAGAAGACGTTAAATGGTTAGGATTTAACTGGGATAATCTATTCTTTGCCTCTGACTATTTCGACGAAATGTACAAAAGAGCTATTGTCTTAATCAAAAAAGGTAAAGCATACGTATGTGATTTATCTCAAGAAGAAATAAGAGAAACTCGTGGTACATTAACAGAACCAGGTAAAGAAAGTCCATACAGAAATAGATCTGTAGAAGAAAACTTAGATTTATTCGAAAGAATGAAAAACGGTGAATTCAAAGATGGAGAAAAAGTTTTAAGAGCTAAAATAGATATGGCTTCTCCAAACTTAAACTTCAGAGACCCTGTTATATACAGAATATCTCATAGTACTCACCACAACACTGGAGATAAATGGTGTATATACCCAATGTACTCATTTGCTCATCCTCTAGAAGATGCTATAGAAGGAATAACTCACTCTATATGTACTTTAGAGTTCGAAGATCAAAGACCACTTTACGATTGGGTTGTTAGAGAATGCGAAATGGAAAGTGTTCCAAGACAAATTGAGTTTGCTAGACTTAACTTAACAAACACTGTTATGAGTAAAAGAAAATTAAAATTATTAGTTGACGAAGGTGTAACTGATGGATGGGATGACCCTCGTATGCCTACTATATCAGGTGTTAGACGTAGAGGTTTTACTCCAGAAGCTATAAGAGCTTTCTGTAACGAAATAGGTGTTGCAAAAGCTGATTCTACAGTTGACTCTAGACTTTTAGACCACTTCTTAAGAGAAGACTTACAACAAAAAGCTCCTCTTGCTATGGGAGTTTTAAAACCTTTAAAATTAGTTATAACTAACTATCCAGAAGGTCAAACTGAAATGCTAGAAGTTGAAAATATGGCTAAAAACGAAGAAGCTGGTACAAGAATGGTTCCATTCAGTAGAGAACTTTATATAGAAAGAGACGACTTTATGGAAGAACCAGTTAAAAAATATAGACGTTTCTTCGTTGGAAACGAAGTTAGATTAAAAGGTGCATACTTCGTTAAATGTACTGACTTTGTAAAAGACGAAAATGGAGAAATAGTTGAAATCCACGGTACTTACGACCCTGAAACTAAGAGTGGTTCTGGATTTACTGGAAGAAAAGTAAAAGGAACTGTTCACTGGGTAGATGCAAATAACTGTGTACCATGTGAATTTAGATTATTTGAGCCATTAATATTAGATAATGATCCAGAAAATGAAGGTAAACACTTCTTAGATCAAATAAACCCTAATTCACTAGAAATATTACAAGGTTATGTTGAGCCAACTCAAATAAAAGACGCTAAACCACTTGACAAATTCCAATTTGTTAGAAATGGATTCTACAGTGTTGATACTAAATACACTACTGATGATAAATTAGTATTCAATAGAATAGTTCCATTAAAAAGCTCTTTTAAATTAGAAAGTAAATAAGCTTAAATAAAAAATGGAATCAACTTTATAGGTTGATTCCATTTTATTTTATAGCTATAACTTTTTTTAATTATTAGGACTAGCTTTTAACCCTTTAACTAATTCCTTAAAATAATCTAAGAAAGATCTCATCTTATCTTTATCTTTTAATTTATCTATATATATACTTGGTCTTGTAAGCAAATCACTATCATTTAAACTTATTTCAAAAATCTCATTAAGTTTTTCTTTTATTTCTTGCTTTTTATCTTGATTAAAATATGGTTCTTTATAAAATTTAAAATAGATTTCCATTTTAACAGATGATGGATAAGCATATACTGCAAATAATCTATTTTCTTGTTTTTTAGTATATGAAGGTACAAAACTTGGACTTTTCTTTCCTTTTCCCCAATTTATTTCACATCCAAAACTTCTAAATCCAGCTAATATAGCATTGCAAACATCCACTAATTCTTCATCTACATCTTTTACTGCCATCAAAAACCCTTCTTCAGTCCATGAAGTTTTATTTTTTACAGCTATAGAACTGCTTGTCTTGCCTATTATTGTAGGTACAAATGTCTTTATTTTACGATCTGATTCAAACTGTTTAATTTCTACACCAAGTACTTCAGTATTTACCATTTGATTGTTTAAAAATTGTATTATATTTTTTAAAGAATCTGGTATTTCATCTGCTACAAATAGTAACCTTATTTTGCCTTCTTTTAAATTACTCTCTACGTTGTTCCAAAATAAATTTTCACTTTTTTCATCTATATCTAATTCATCACAAATACTTTTGTTTTGTTGTTCATATAAATCTCTAATAGTGTCTATTGACCAATATTTAATTGCATTCGCTGCATAGTCTAACATTTGCCCAACTACTTCACGTCTTATTCTCGTATCACTACTTCTTTTCACTTCTACAAAAGTTGGCATTGCATCTTGGTCTATAAATAAGTGGTCCAAAAACCATCTGTCATTTCCACCATCTTCTCCTGGAACCCCCATTTCTCTTGCAATAAAAATCCATTTTCTTGGATTATCTGGTGAAATCTGATCACCTGCTAATATATTTGGATATTTTTCTATTAATTCTTGAAATATAGCTTCATTTTCATACTTGCTCTCTTTAAGTTCTAAAATTTTGTTATCTTCATTTACTACAAATATACTCCTGCTCATACATATCCTCCTTCTAATAAGT
>CALEBD010000251.1 GCA_937944945.1 uncultured Clostridium sp.
CTAGCTTTTTATGTAGTAAATGTACTTATGATAATCGTAGCAATGGTATCTGTTCGAGTTGTTTATAGAACAATGAGAAGATTACTTATGTATATGCAAGTTAATCAAAATGCTCCTAGCTCATCTAGAGTTCTTATCGTTGGGGCAGGTAAGGCTGGAAACATGATATTGAGGGAGTTATTTGAAAATCCAGAATTAAAGAAATTACCTGTTGCAGTAGTAGATGATGACATACATAAAATAGGTAAATCAGTCTTTGGAGTACCTGTATTGGGGACGACTGAAGATATTTATACAATTGTAGAAAGGGAAAATATCGACGAAATAATTATTTGTATTGCAAATATAAACGTAAAACGAAAAAGAGAAATTATAGATATTTGCAAAAATACAAGGGCAAAATTAAAGACTATTCCGGGAATTTATGAAATTATAGACGGAAAGGTCAATGTAACAAAAATAAGAGATGTTCAAATTGAGGATCTTTTAGGCAGAGAACCTGTCAAAATCAATTTAAGCGAAATGGACGACATCATCAACAATAAAATCGTAATGGTTACAGGAGGTGGTGGGTCTATTGGCTCAGAACTATGTAGGCAAATAGCAAAATACAATCCAAGACAACTAATCATAGTAGACATGAAAATAACGCATATGACATTCAACAAGAATTAATCAGACATTATCAAGAAGAATTAAATTTAAAAGTACTTATCGCATCAGTTCGTGATGAAGATAAGATGAATACAATATTTGAAAATTATAGACCAGAGATAGTTTTCCACGCAGCAGCACACAAACACGTTCCACTAATGGAGGATAGCCCTTGTGAAGCTATAAAAAATAACGTATTTGGAACACTTAATGTGGCGAAATTGTCGAATAAATATAAGGTAGAAAAATTTGTATTGATTTCGACAGATAAAGCCGTAAACCCAACAAATATAATGGGTGCGACAAAGCGTTGTTGCGAAATGATAATACAATCACTTAACAAAACGAGCAAGACAGAATTTGTCGCAGTTCGATTTGGAAATGTGCTTGGAAGTAATGGAAGCGTCGTACCACTATTTAAAAAGCAAATCGAAGAAGGCGGACCAGTCACTGTAACACATGAAGAAGTGACAAGATTCTTTATGACGATACCAGAAGCCGTATCGCTAGTTTTGCAGGCGAGTGCAATGGCGAAAGGTGGCGAAATATTCGTACTTGATATGGGTGAGCCAGTCAAAATAATTGATTTAGCGAGAAATTTAATCAAATTAAGCGGATATGAACCAAATGTCGACATAAGTATTAAGGTTACAGGACTTAGACCAGGTGAAAAACTTTATGAAGAAGTGCTTATGGACGAAGAAGGACTTACTCGTACATCTAATGATCAAATCAGAATTGGCAAACCGATAAAAATCGACGAGGTCGAGTTTAAGAGAGAGCTTAATATTTTGAAGAGGGTTGCTGAGAATAATCAAGATGAGAAGGTCGATATTATTATGAAGAGTATTGTACCGACTTATGTTAGAAGAGAAGAAGTTGTTGTATAGGGGGAATTTAGGTGTATAGATATTTAAAGAGAATTTTAGACATTATATTCTCTACAATATTATTAATTTTAGGAGCGATTCCATTACTTATAGTTGCATTAATTATAAAAATTGATTCACCAGGAGAGGCATTATTCAAGCAAGAGAGACTTGGACTAAATGGAAAAACTTTTAAAATTTATAAATTTAGATCAATGTGTGTTGGTGCTGAAAAAAAAGGTAGTGGAGTTTATTCAGGGAAAAATGATGCTAGAGTAACCCGAGTTGGAAAGATAATAAGAGCTACTAGTATAGATGAACTTCCACAATTAATAAATATATTTAAAGGTGAAATGAGTTTTATAGGACCAAGACCAACACTTACATATCACCCTTGGAAATTAGAAGAATATACTGATTTTCAAAAAAGAAGATTTAAAGTAAGACCTGGTGTAACAGGTCTTGCACAAGTAAATGGAAGAAAAGACATACCATGGGACAAACGTATAGAATATGATGTTGAATATGTAAACAATATGAGCTTTTTACTTGATTTAAAAATATTATTAAAGACAATAGTAAAAGTATTTACAATGAGTGATAATGTAAATACTTTTGAAACAGCAAAAAATAAGAATTCTTAGAGGTGACGACATTGCTTAAGTTGATGTATATAACAAATGATGAAAATGTAGCAAAAATTGCAGATAAACATGGTGTGGATAGAATATTTGTCGATTTAGAACAAATAGGGAAACAAGAACGCCAAGGAGGAATGGACACAGTCCAATCAAAACATACATTAGACGATGTTAAAAAAATAAAAAAGTGTCTAAATAATAGTGAATTGTTTGTCAGAAGTAATCCTATTTATCAAAATTCAAAAGAAGAAATAGACACAATAGTAAAAAATGGGGCAGATGTAATAATGCTACCTTATTTTAAAACATGTCAAGAAGTACAAACTTTTGTTGATTATGTTGGCGGAAGATGCAAAACTTGTCTGCTACTTGAAACACCAGAAGCAGTAGAAATAATAGATGATATCTTAGACATAGACGGAATAGACGAAATACATATAGGTCTTAATGATTTACATCTTGGATATAAGATGAAGTTTATGTTTGAATTATTGGCTGATGGAACTGTTGAATATTTATGTAACAAATTTAAACATAAGAATATAACTTATGGATTTGGAGGAATAGCAGCACTTGGACAAGGTACATTACCAGCAGAAAATATAATAAAAGAACACTACAGACTTGGATCAAGCATGGTTATCTTATCAAGAAGTTTTTGTAATACATCACAAATTACAGATTTAAAAGAAATAGATGTAATATTTAAAGAAGGAGTTAAGGCAATAAGAAACTTTGAACAAGAAGTAAGTGATCACTTAGCTTATTTTGAAGAGAATAGAAAACTTGTAAAACAAATAGTTAAACAAATTACCGATGGACAATAAAGAGGTGTATTGATGAAAACATTAATAACAGGGGCATTTAATTATTCAAAAGAACAAATAGAAATATTAAACTCCATTGGATGTCAAACAGTATTTGTACAAGATGAAAGAACTAGATATAGAGGTCAGAGATATAGAAGCAGTAATTTGTAATGGGTTATTTCTATATAACGATATATCAAAGTTTAAAAAACTTAAATTTATTCAACTAACAAGTGCAGGATTTGACAGAGTTGATATGGACTATATAAAAGAAAATAATATACAAATTCATAATGCTAAAGGAGTGTATAGTGCTCCTATGGCAGAATGGGTTGTACTTAAAATATTAGAAATATATAAAAATACTAAGTTCTTTATTAGAAACCAAGATAATAAAGTTTGGGAGAAAAAACGAGACCTATTAGAACTTACAGACAAAATAGTTACAATAGTCGGCTGTGGAAATGTTGGAATCGAAGTAGCCAAGAGATTAAAAGCATTTGGATGTAAAACAAACGGTGTTGCAAGGAGACAAGTCGAGTATGACTATATAGATACTGTATATAGTATGCAAGAATTGGATAATGCTTTGAAAGTTAGCGATATAGTAGTTTTAACAATTGCTTTAAATGAAGAAACAAAGCATCTTTTTGATAAAGATAGATTTAAGGTTATGAAAGATGATGCTGTGTTAGTCAATGTGGCTAGGGGTGCTATTGTAAATGAAAGTGATTTGATAGACGCTTTGAAGGAAGGTAAGTTCTTGGGAGTTGCCCTTGATGTTATGGAAAGTGAGCCTCTTGCTGCAGAGAGTGAGCTTTGGGAGTTTGATAGGGTTTTGATTACTCCGCATAATTCGTTTGTATCTGATAGGGTTGGTAGTAGATTATTTGATTTGATGTGTGACAATGTAAACAAATTTATGAGGGAGTAAAAGGAGTGGAATGACTTGAGTAATAAAGAGGAGATAAGGAGCCTTTTAGGTAAAAATCCTAAGTATAAACAGGATTTGTTCAAAAGAGGATTTTTAATAACTAGTAATAAAAACATAGATGATAAAGAATATCCTTTTTATGATTTATGGAAAAAAGAAAATCTAGGAGAATATGATGTTTATCTTCACCCTAA
>CALEBD010000252.1 GCA_937944945.1 uncultured Clostridium sp.
AAGCAAGTAAATAAAAAGGAGTTATCTTTTTAGTATTAAACTATTCTAGATAACTCCTCTTTTATTTATATTTTACTATATAGTTTCTTTTGCAGCTCCATTATCCCATGATGCTGATTCAGTTAATATAGTAGTTTTTTCTTTAGTAACAGTGATAAATCCTCCAGAAATTCTTCCTTCTTTAAATTTACCATCTTTTTTTATTCTTAATTGTCCTTCAACTAATCCTGCTACAAATGGTATATGGTCTTTTAAAATAGCTCTATCGCCTTTTGTAGTTCTCATTATTACCATTTCAACTTGATCGTTGTAAAAGATATTTTCAGGAGTTACTATTTCTAATGCAAATTGGTTTGCCATAGACTAATTCTCCTTTCCTTTCTCAACTGCTTCATCTATACTTCCTACGAATAAGAAAGCAGACTCTGGTAAATCATCATGTTTACCTTCTAATATTTCTTTGAAACCTCTTATAGTTTCTTTTACTGGAACGTATTTACCAGGTATACCTGTAAATTGTTCACCAACTGTAAATGGTTGAGATAAGAATCTTTGTATTTTTCTAGCACGAGCAACGATTAATTTATCTTCGTCACCAAGTTCATCCATACCAAGTATAGCGATTATATCTTGTAATTCTTTATATCTTTGAAGTATAGATTGTACTCCTCTGGCAACCGCATAATGCTCTTCACCTACTATATTAGGGTCAAGTACTCTTGAAGTTGATTCAAGTGGATCAACTGCTGGGTATATACCTAATGATGCTATAGATCTTGAAAGAACTGTTTTTGCATCTAAGTGAGTGAATGTTGTAGCTGGTGCTGGGTCAGTTAAGTCATCGGCAGGTACATATACTGCTTGAACTGATGTGATTGACCCTTGTTTTGTTGATGTTATTCTTTCTTGTAATGCACCCATTTCAGTAGCAAGTGTTGGTTGGTAACCAACTGCTGATGGCATACGTCCTAGAAGTGCAGAAACTTCTGAACCTGCTTGTGTGAAACGGAATATATTATCTATGAATAATAACACGTCTTGGTTTTCTTTATCTCTGAAATATTCAGCCATAGTAAGACCACTTAATGCAACTCTCATTCTTGCCCCAGGTGGCTCATTCATTTGTCCGAATACTAGAGCTGTTTTATTTAAAACTCCAGACTCTTTCATTTCGAAGTATAAGTCATTACCTTCTCTTGTTCTTTCTCCAACACCTGAGAATACTGATATACCACCGTGTTGTTTAGCTACGTTGTTTATAAGCTCTTGTATAAGAACTGTTTTACCAACTCCGGCACCACCGAATAGACCGATTTTACCACCTTTTAAGTAAGGAGCTAATAAGTCAACTACTTTTATACCTGTTTCAAGTATTTCAGCACTACCTGCTATTTCATTAAATTCTGGTGCAGCTCTATGTATTGGATCTCTTGGAGCATCTTTTGGTGCTTCAAATCCATCAACTGGTTCACCAAGAACATTGAATATTCTTCCTAAAGTTTTATTTCCAACAGGAACCGCTATTGGTTTACCTGTATCTATAACTTCCATACCTCTAACTAGTCCGTCAGTAGCACTCATCGCTATACATCTAACTGTATCATCACCGATATGTTGTGCAACTTCAGCAACTATTTCTTGATCCCCTAACTTTATAACTAATGCGTTTAATAAGTTAGGTAGGCTTTGTTCATTTTCAAATTTAACATCTAGTACAACCCCTACGATTGATACTATTTTACCTACGTTGGCCATTTCCTAACCTCCTTATTTTAGAGCTTCAACTCCACCTACGATTTCTGTTATTTCTTGAGTAACCGCACTTTGTCTTGCTCTATTGTAACTTAATTCTAGAGTAGAAAGCATTTCATCTGCATTGTCTGAAGCCGACTTCATAGCATTTCTTCTTGCTGATTGTTCTGATGCAAAAGATTCTATTACACCATCATAAACTACACCTGATACATATTTAGGTATTAGGTAGCTTAAAACTGCTTCTGGTGATGGTAAATATTGAACCCTAGCTCTACTTCCTGAATTATCTTTTGATTTTCCTTCTTCTTTATCGAAAGCTAATGGTAAAACCTTCATTAATTTAGGAGTTTGAGTTAGAGGTGATATAAACTCTGTATAACAGATATATAATTCATCTATTTCACCTTTTTTATATAAATCCATTGCTTGATTAGCAAGTGCTGATGTGCTATCATAATCACATTTTTCAAATGCTTTTTCAAATTCCTCTGTTATTA
>CALEBD010000253.1 GCA_937944945.1 uncultured Clostridium sp.
AAATATATTATTTCATCTACTTCTTCTTTATCTATAGTTCTTTTAGCTCTTGCCATTATATTTCTCCCTCCAAAAATAGTTTTACATCTTGATTAGCATACCTTATATTCAATCCACTATTAATCTGTAATATCCCTTCTACATCTGAGCGTCTAGATAGCTCTCTATTCAATTTATTAATGGAAGTCTTTAATTTATATTCATAATCATTATCTAAGTCTAATACTCCATTTAATTGCTTTGTCTTAGGCTTTGATAATAACTTTTGTAGAAATACTTTTTCTCGCTGTATTTTTACATGTAAAGATGAAGCGATGTTATTTTCTAAGTATTCTTGTACTTCTATAAAACTTTCCTGTGTTTTAGGACACCACCAATGTTTGCATCCTATACAGAACTCTTCATCTCCACAAGCTAATATATCATTATCTATATCTATTGTACAATATCCTACACCGTCTTCTGTTTGTATACACTGCTCTAAATTTCTAGGAGCTTCTTCTGACTTCTCTTTATTAAATATAATATCTTTAAGAGCCTTTGTAGATATACTACGTCTATGCATTTTAGAACTCACAAAATCTATCATCTCTGAATCAGCATAAAATGAAGAATTTCCTTGATAATGGTCTTGTGAGGATAAGGAAGTATGACCTCCTAACATAGCTATTTCTATAGGCGAAACCCCTTGTAATAACAATGATGTAAAAGCTATATGCCTTGTATCACCTATATTAAGTTGTCTTTCTACTTCATATTTATAAGTATTTGATATTATTCTTTTATAAAACCCTTTCAGCATAGGACCAAGTACATTTATTGAAAAATACTCTTCATCTATTTTTTGTTCCACAGGTATTGTTATATAGCCGTATTCTTCTCCAAATTCAATAGCTATCTTTTTTCTAAAAGCACATAGAGCTTTATATGAAAATAATGTTTCTGTATGACCATACTCATTAGTTTTTTCTATATAATCACTTATCAAATCATATATTTCTTTAGTTATCTGAATTTTATTTAGTAATGGTATTCTTCCTCTTCTAACAACACCTTTATTAGATATATCACCTGTTTTTATTCTATTTACATAAATATAGTACTTTTCATCTTCTTCTATCAAACACGCCCTAGTTAATTTACTACATAATTCTGATGGTCTCATAGGTATAACGGTTGTAACTTTCCACCATATTAATAGTGGCATATAAAGCATTTTCATATCTTCACTAAATAATTCATCTTTATAAAATCGCTTTAAATAATAATCAAAAGCCATTATATCTTTTTCCTTAGGTAGTTCTCTTGCATTATCTTGCCTTGATGTATCCATAGTCATTAGTGTTTCAATTGCTTTATTTTGTCCTTCTGTTAAAATATCTAATTCATCTAAGTAGTATAAATATTCTAAAATACTATTTATTTTGTCTGATTTAGTTTTACCGCTATAAGTATCTAATAATTGATTTATAGGATTTCCATATGGAGAATCTATAGTCTCTAAATCAAAATTATTAGTAACCATTATACAGTCTCTTATAACTGACAGCTCAGAACCTATGCTTGTATTATATTTATTTAAAATCTTTTCTGCAAAGAAACATCTAAATGCTGTTATTTCTTTATCTGTAATTCTTTTAAAAGTTTTTAATTCTGAAAGAAAAGTCATATTTAAATTTATATATCCTTGGGTTAAAGGTTTATCTATTATCCATATATCACTGTCAAATGTAGCATCTGATGTTTCCGTTCTACTCTCTTTTCTTAATATATCATTTTGTACAACACGTTTATTAAGATTCGATTTTATTTCTTCAATATCTACAATTTCTTCTTTTACTAAATTTATATCTATCTTATCAATTAATCTACTCATATACAATTTATTACCTTTCTAAAAGTTCTTTATCTTCTAAAAAATCTTCAGGCATATCAATTAAATTTAATTGTGATTTAAATTCATCCCTAGTTAAACCTAAACAGTTATATACATACTCAGGAGTTAGTATATCCATAGCTTCTTTCAAGAGAATACTTTTTCTATCAATAGATAATGCAAGCTTATATTTTTTTACACCTTTTACATTATGATAATTCTTCATATCTTCTATCATACTTTCACATAATGTTGTTAATGCATATATTGATGGTATATGGTATTGGCACTCAAAGCATGATTTAAGGTCTATTCTTTTACAACCTTCTTTAGATACTAAGCACTGTACATTATCTTCTCTCGAAGGCAGTTTCCTTGCAAATAAGTCTGTTAATATTTCTTGACATTCATTAAAGCTTTTTTCTGCCAGGGTATCTATTACCGCTTGCCTCTCAACCCTAATAGTATTTAAAAATCCTGCCGTTGAATGAATTTTAAATACATCTCCAAATATATCATTAATTCTTACTATAGCTTCTGTTGCTTCTTCAAAATTAGTTACATTTTCATCATATACTCTAGTTAGTAGCATATTAGTTATATATCCAAATTCACCTCTCATAAATAATTGCTTACTTAAACTTTCTATCTTACTTTTGTCTAAGTTTAAATAATGAAGAGTTGAATCTTCTGACAAATGTTCTCTCAGTTTTTGTGCATA
>CALEBD010000254.1 GCA_937944945.1 uncultured Clostridium sp.
TACTTTGGATTTTCTTTGGGATACATACAGCCAATGCGGTATGTATGATAGAAAAGGTCGAAAAGAAAAAAAGAAAGGCAGCATAATCTGACTAAAATAACAGGAAAAACAGGAGAGGTTTTAACTTCCCCTAAAAAAGACATGTACATAATGCATGGGTGGGAAGGAAAAAACAAGAATATGTAAACAATATTCTACAAAAAAGATAGAAGACTGGGAGAGTTGAACGAAAAAATCAAGAGAAAAGCTCACGTAAAGCAAAGCTTTTCTCTTGATTTTTTAGAAAGAGGAACATTTACTGAATATCCCTAAAAAGAAGCGTCAGACTTCCCAAGAAGTAGCCTAACGCTTTTTTATTATTTTTGCGACTATTTGTCTTTTTATCTATAAATCACACTCTTGTTATTGGAAAGTTATGGTTGACGGGAACCAATATTCACCGGTGTAATCAATAATAGCTTTTTGGGTTCCGGTCACTCCATCGACTACGTAAATATAGGTATTTAAATAATGTGCTCCCCATCCGTCTTCTGTATAAATGAGGTATACGTCACCATTTTGGGGATTTACCTGTATGCCTGCACCATATCCGGAGTAATTTGTTGGAGCAGTGAAGAATTTATTTACGTTTTGAGTAGTAATATCAAATTTATAGATATCTGTGCCATTGAAATTAGGTGCATGAGCAAAATATAGGGCGTTTTCTGTAATGGAAGCACATAATCCACTTGGTTTATAAGTAGTATCAATAAAGATTTTTAAGTTGTTGGGTAATTGAATTTCTTCACTCTCTAAACTGTTTGGATTAATTTTTACCAGTTTATTACTATTTGCTGCCCAAAGCATACCATCTTTAGTTAGAGCGAATCCTGTTTTGATTTCAGTTCCAATTTGCTTGTTAAAGGAAAGATCGTTTATATTATATACTTTGACTGTTTCTTGACTACGAATAAAGAGATAATTTTCTGTTTTGTAAATATCTTCTTTATCATTTTTTTGACTTACTACATTTTCAAATAAGCTTGAAGCATAGTCGTAATTTAGCTTTGAAATTTCATCTCTTATTCTTTTTTTGTCTAAATTTTGAGGAAGTTGATGTTTTATATATTCTAGAGTATCTTCAAAATCTCCTTCAATATAGTTGCTTAAAGATGAAAATAAACTTTCATCACCATCTATTATCCTAAGGCCTAGCCATCTTGAGTTTATTTGGGGAAATGTGTTTTCTAAATCATCTTTAAAAGACTCCACCAAGGATTCGATTTCATCATTATATACTACATAATTTTTATTATCGACTTTTTCTTGCAAAACAACTTTTTCTAGTGCATTTTGCAATTCATCCATTCCAATTTTATTGCGTGCACTTGTCAGTACGACTGGAATACCAAGTAATTGCTCCATTTTTTCTTTATTTATCTTTATAGATTTTTTTTCGGCTTCATCTATCAGATTAACGCACAAAACGACTTTGCTTGTTAATTCTAATACTTGAAAAAGTAAATTTAAATTTCTCTCCAAACACGTTGCATCGCATACAACAATAACGGCATCTACATCACCAAAACATATGAAATCCCTAGCTACAACTTCTTCTTGAGATAGGGCAAATAGAGAATATGTTCCAGGTAAATCTATAAGGTTGTAGTTGATATTATTGTATGTGAATTCACCTCTTGCAGTTGCTATTGTCTTTCCAGGCCAGTTACCAGTATGTTGCTTTAATCCAGTTAAATAATTAAATACAGTACTTTTTCCTGTGTTTGGATTTCCAGCTAATGCAACTATATATGAATTTTCTTTTTGTTTTATATTAAAGGAATCTTGCAGAGATTTGATTTTACAATTTTTATATGTCAAACCCATTTATATATCCTCCTATTATTTTACTAAAATTAAATTACTTTCCTCTTTTCTAAGGGCTATTTTACTACCTCTAACCTTATATACAGTTAGGTGGTCTTTAGGACCCTTTCTCAATACATCTATAAGAGCACCTTTTGTAAATCCAAGTGCTAACATTCTTTCTCTCAAATTACCATCTGATAATAAATCTTCAACTTGAGCTGTTGTTTTTATTTTTACATCTGTTAATCTTTTCAATTTTAACTCCTCCTTAAAAATTTTAGCCTAAGCTAACTTTTCTAATTTTAAGGTATGAAAATAATACATAAATTGTGCAAAATAGTAATAAATTTTCTAAAAAAAAATAATAAATATATAGGAGGTGTTTTTTTGAGTGAATATTTTACATTTAGTGAATATATGAAAAATAATAAATTAACACCTAGTGAAGAAGATTATGTAGAGATGATTTATAGAATATATCTTAAAAATGGGAATGTAAAAGTAAAAGACGTTGCAAGTGAATTAAATATAAAACCTGCATCTGTAACAAAAATGGTCAAAAAGCTAGATGAAAAAGGTGTATTAGAATATAAAAAATACGATTATATAAAGTTGACAAAAATGGGATATAAATTGGGAGATACATTACTAAAAAGGCATAATACAATTTATAAATTTTTAGAAATTCTAGGTTTAAAAGAAGATATACATGAAGAAACAGAAAAAATAGAACATACAATAAATTACGATACACTTGAAAAAATAAATACATTGATAGACTTTTTTTCAAATAATGAAGATGTATATTCCTTATTGATAAACTTTAGAAAAAATAGGGAGTGCTAAATACATAAGCAAAATAGTGTTAATTATTAATTATCGAGAGGGATTATCCTCTAAGGGGGAGTTTATGAAACTTTTAAAAATGTTGCAGTCAGTTGATATTTTAGCAATCAATGGGCCAGTAGATGTAGAGATAGAAGATATTTCATATGATTCTAGAACTGTCATAGAAGGTAGCATGTTTATATGTATAAAAGGAAATAACGTAGATGGGCACGACTTTATAGATGATGCGATAAAAAGGGGAGCAAAGGTAATATTAATTGATAGAAAAATACCTTATAAAAAAGATATAACATATATAAGAGTAGAAAATATTAAAAAATCTATGGCCATAATTGCAAAGAACTTTTTTGATAATCCATGTCAAAAAATAAATTTAGTTGGGATTACAGGGACAAATGGAAAGACAAGTACAGTGAGCTTTATAAGGCAGATACTTGAATATGACAGCAAGGTGGGAAGTATAGGGACTATAGAAATATACGATGGAGATAAAAATACAATATCTAAAAATACAACTCCAGAGAGCTTAGATATACAAAGAAATTTAAATAAGATGATAGCAAATGACTGTAAATACTGCATTATGGAGGTTTCTTCCCATGCTTTAGTCTTAAATCGAGTAGATTGTATTGATTATAAAATAGGAGTTTTTACAAATTTAACTCAAGATCATCTAGATTTTCATAAAAATATTGAAAACTATAAAAATGCTAAAGAGAGATTATTTTATAAAACAAATTCAGTAAATATTTTTAATATAGATGATGAAGTAGGAGAAGAATTCTTTGAACACAGTTTAAAACGAGATATAAAGACATATACTTATGGAATAAATAAAAACGCAGATTTTAGAGCGAGTGATATAAAATTATACCACGACAAAACAGAATATACATTAACTACAAATGAAGGTAAATTTAAAGTATCAATACCTATATTAGGTTATTTCAACGTATACAACACATTAGCAGCAATAAGCACTTGTATATCACTAGGTGTAGGGTATGAAGAAGTAATAAGTAGAGTTAAAACTTTAAAAAGTGTACCAGGCAGATTAGATCGTGTTGAAAATGAAAAAAACATAAATATAATTGTAGATTATGCCCACACTCCTGATGCACTTCTTAATTTAATAAAAAGTGCAAGATTATTTACAAAAGGAAGAATAATTTTAGTTTTTGGATGTGGTGGAGATAGAGATAAAACAAAAAGACCGATAATGGGTAAAATTGCCCAAGACAATTCAGATATTTCAATTATAACTTCAGATAATCCTAGATTTGAAAATGAAACAGAAATAATAAATGATATTTTAAAAGGTATAAATACTAAATTAGACAATTACTTAATCGTAAAAGATAGAAAAGAGGCGATAAAAACTGCTATAGAAATATATAAAAAACAAGATTTAATAATTATAGCGGGTAAAGGTCATGAAGATTATCAAATAAAAGGAGATAAAAAATATTATTTTGATGATAAAAAAATAGCTAAAGAAATAGTAGATAAATTATAAATCAATAAAAATACTATAAAGAGGGGAGGTTCATTCCCCTTTTTTTAATATTAAGATATCTGTTTGTCGAACCATTTCAAAGCAAAATCCTTAAATATAGTCTCGTTTTTAGATAATTTTTTATTTTTTATATTAACTAAATAAGTCGTCGCATAAAAATTATCAAATAAATTGATGATTTTTATATGGCTATTTATGTTGTTTTTATATGACATAGCGATAGTATCGGGAAGAAGAGTTATACCCATATCTTCAGATACTAATGCAAGTAATGTTTTTGTCTGACTATCTATATAAGACACTTCTGGAAAAAAGTTTAAGTTACCCCAAACACTTAAAAATATATTGTGTAAAGTTGAGTCGCCGCTTAACGAAATATATTTTTCTTTTGATGTTTTTGAAAGAGCAATAGTTTTATTTTCTAAAAATCTATGGTTTTCAGAAGTGACCATGACTAAATTATCATGAAAAAGAGCACATGAATCTAATAATTTGCTATTTGTGCCTATATTGTTTACAAATGCTAAATTAAATTTAGACAGACTTAAATATTCTAATATGGAATTGTTACTTCTTTCTATAAGCTCTATTTGAATATTTTGATATTCTTTGTGAAAATCGCCTATAAGAGCTGCCAGTCCATATTCAATCATTGTATCTATAACCCCAATTGTAATAATTTCACTTTCTTGACTTTTGTATTTTTCTAAACCCCTTTGCATTTTGTCATAGCTATCAACGCTTTGTTTTGCAAATTCAAGAAATTCTTGCCCTGCTGGTGTCAACGTGATAGTCCTATGTTCCCTTTTAAAAAGCTCAATCCCAATTTCCTTTTCTAAGGCTTTTATATGTTTAGATATTGATGATTGAGATATGAATAATTGCTGGGAAGCTAGTGTAAAGTGATTATTTTTTACAACAGCTAAAAAAGACCTTAATTGTTCAAATGTCATTGTTTTTCCCACCTTAAAAATAAAATAAATAAAAAAATCCCCTTAAAAATATTA
>CALEBD010000255.1 GCA_937944945.1 uncultured Clostridium sp.
GTATTGCAGAAAATAGGAATCTTGAAAAGAAGCCAACGTTAAAAGATATTGAAGATAAGGAGTTTGCTTCTAAGTTTGAAAGTTACTATAATGACCAATTTGTTCTTAGGGATGAAATGATAAGCTTAAATAAAAAATCAGAGGCAAAATTAAATAAAACAAAAGTTGGTAACTACTATCTAGTTGATAATAACTGGATTTTAGGAATGTTTCCAAAACTTTTAAGTGAAGAGCAATTAGATGATTATTCAAATACAATCAATGAATTATCTGAAATAAGTAGTAGCTTAGGAAAAGATGTATATTATACAATGATGCCTCATAAAACCAATGTATTAAAGCATTTATACCCTAAGTATATAGACAATACAGGAAATATAGATATAAATAAAAGTGAATTTAGGAGTAGATTAGAATCGGATATAGTAACATATATTGATATGGATGAGTATTTGTTAAATAATTTTAGCCAATATGAATTAGAAAAGCTATATTTTAAAACAGACCATCACTGGACAGGTATAGGTGCGTTTGAAAACTTTAAAATGATGGCTTCAAGGATGGACTTAGGGATATCACAGGATGAGTTAGATAAACATTTTGCTAGATACAGGGAAACTACTGTGAAAGACAAAAAATTTATAGGTAGTTACAATCAAAACTTAGACATGCTAGTTAAAGAAGAAGAATATGTAAATTATATGTATATAGATAATGCAAAATATACATATGAATTAAATGGTAAAAGTAAAAAAGAAGAAGAGATTATTGCAACTTCAAGAAATAAAAAAAGCTGGGATTACGGTGGAGCATATATTAGAGGAGCACAGACTAATATATTAAATATTAAAAATGACAAAGCCTTAGTAGATAAAAAGATATTAATATTTAGAGACTCATATCAAGCTCCAACTACATGGCTATTTGCAGATTTATTTAGTGAAGTTGAAATAGTTGACCCAAGAAATATAGATAAAATAGATAAGACATATGAAGAAATAATAAAAGATAGTAATTCTGATATAGTAATGTTTATGTATAATAGCTCTGGATTTGATTCAATGGTTAAGGCTATGATAGACAAAGGCATAAAATAAAAAATAAAAGTCGTAAGTTTTACAGCAATCTAAACTTGCGACTTTTATTTTTTTATTATAAGGGAAACATAATTTTATCACGATAGTTGAACATTAAAGGAGGAGTTATAATGAAAAAAAATAAGTTAATATATTTAGTTGTTACATTAATACTTATTACTGTTAGCTTTTTTGGTATTTCTAAAGTAACTGATAATATCTATAAAAGTGAAAAGTTAGTATTTAATGAAAATAATACAACTGAGTTAAGTGAACAGAGCAAGTATACCGTGGGTAATTATTACTTGGTCAAAGATAATTGGATACTTGGTAAATTTTCTAAAATTATACAAGATGATAAAATGCAAATATATGCAGATGCTATAAATACTTTGAGTAATAATGCTAGAACTCAAAATAAGGATGTGTATTTTATATCTATGACTCACAAAACAAATATGCTAAAGCATCTTTATCCTGACTTTGTTATGAATAAGGAAAATATAGACTTAAATAAACAATCTTTTAAATCAAAATTGGATAAAAATAATATTTCATTTATTGATATTGATGGATATTTTTTATCTAACTTTACAGAAAGTCAAAGGGAAAAATTTTATTTTAAGACAGACCACCATTGGAATGGATTAGGAGCATTTGAAGGATTTAAATTTATGATTAATAATGTAAATTTAGGTTTATCAAACGATACCATTAATAGTTATCTTGATGGATACCGAATTAAAGAAGTCAAAGAGAAAGAATTTTTAGGAAGTTATAATAGAAAGCTAAATTTAATAGTAAAAGAAAAAGAATTTGCAAATTATGTGTATAGAAATGGTAGTAAGTTAGAGTATTATATTTGTGATGGATACACAGATAAAAAAATAAGTGAAAAAAATATAATGGCTACATTGAGAAAGAAAGACAGTTGGGATTATGGTGGAGCTTATATGAGGGGAACTAATTGTAATATATTAAAAATAAGAAATAAAAATTCATTAAGTGATAAAAAAGTATTGGTGTTTAGAGACTCATATCAAGCACCTATGACATGGTTATTAGCTGATGTATTTAAAGAGGTTGAAATAATAGACCCTAGATATATCGAAAATATAGATATGACATATGAAGATATGATAGTCAACAGCAAATCGGATATAGTAATGTTTATGTATAATAGTTTTGGATTTGAAGGAATGATTAAAGAAATGATTGAAAAGGGAATTGAATAAATTGATTTTACAAATATGATTATATAAAGTATAAAATAATGCGAAGGATACCTTATTTATAAAAAATCAAGCCTCCTTCGCATTAATAATCAGTAATAATTAGCATCATGCACAAAAGCTTATATTATTAAATGTGATGATTATATTATCAAAATTAATTAAATTAAACTCAAATTTCATTCAACTAATATTAATTAATTGTTTCCTCATTACTACTATTACTATCAAGCGTATTTAGGTTATCAAGATTACTTGAATCATTTGTATTTTCATTATCTTGAGGTTCATTTTCAACCGAAGAATCAGGTTGAACATTTTCATCAACAGTAGAGTTTTGCTCTAATGAGTCTACAGGACTATCTTCTGTAGAACCGCTATTAGATTCTTCTTTTGAAGAAGGCGTTGTATTATTATCTTCTACTTTATTAGAATTATCACTATTAAATAATCCTGTGAACCAGTTCCATATCTTAGCGAAGAATCCTTCAACTTCTTCACTAGAAGGTAAGTTTATAGCATCTTTATCAGTTGCATCTATGATAGCATTCTCTCCTAACACACTATCATCAGTAGAACCTAATATACCTAAATCTTTATCTTCATTTCCACCGAATAAACCAGCGAACCAATCGCCTATACCGCTAAACCAATTTTTAATAGAGTCAAAGAATCCTTGGTTAACACCTTCTCCAAGTTCATCTAATTTTTCGTTAACAGTTTCTTTTATACCATTTAAAGTATCTTTCATTTGATTATAATCATAATCTTGTTTAGCTATTTTAGCCATTAAATCTTCTAATTGTTTTTGTTGTTCAGGTGTTAATGTAACATTATAATTATTAGTTATATTATTTATAGTGTCAGCAATTTGAATTGTATCACTAGTATTTTTGATTATTTCTGTTTTTATATCATTAACTATACCAGTTGCTTTATCAGCACCTATATCTTCACCTAAGCTTCCTGTTATTATTAATTCCTCAGATGCTAATTCTTTCTTTTCCTCTTCAAGAGGTTTTCCAGTAGAATCCTCAAATGCTTTCATTATTCCAGTTAAAGCCTTTATGTTAACCTAATAAGGCTAACAATTTTTATTATAAGTCGCTACACTTACAATGTCATTTCGATTACTCTAATGACCACTTCTTTTCAGAACGTGAGAAGACTATTTCTTCACCCTCGACTCATACGTTAGGGGCAACCTATTTCCACTACCAATAGCTTGTAGTGTACTCCCATTTCAGGGATAGTCGTTGGAGGTTCTCCATATCTGTTGACTTAGGAGCTTCCCTGCATGAACACCCATTGTTTTAGAATACTTAGGATTTAACCTTA
>CALEBD010000256.1 GCA_937944945.1 uncultured Clostridium sp.
TTATATTGTGAAAGCTCTTTATTCTTATATGTAAAAGCATTTTTAGGATAAATATTTATACATCTTTGGCAAAACAGGCAGTCTTTAGTATAGCTCGCTGTTTTATCTATTTTTATACATCCAACTGGACATGATTTTTCGCATAGTTTACAATTTATACATTTATCATTATCTATATTGATTTTTTTGTTTATTGATTTTATAAACATAGGATAAACCATTTTATAAACTAAATTAATCGTAAATACCATAAATTTATTTCTAGGATATAATTTCGTTTCACCGTCTAAAAACGATTTTAAACTGCTTTCTATAATATCATAAGCTTTAGTTATCATCTCATCTTGTTTTTCGTCTTCTGTCTTTTTAAAAAAGAAATTATACACGTTATTTGGCATAGGAACGTATGTGCAGTAAGTTACATTTAAATTTGGCATATTATTAATAAAGTGTTGATATGCAGTTGAATCTTTTTCAGATGCCTGTGTTGCAAATAACATACATTTATTCTTATAATTTTTTAAGTTATCTTTTGCATATTTAATTAAAATTCCAGGATATCTATCTATATAAATAGGTCCGCCTATTATAAGATATTTATATTGAGTCGGTATTATTTTGTCTTTTTCGATATTTATTAAATCTAATTCTTCACCCCATTGTTGTAATTTTTTTGCTATATTTTGAGCTACAAATTTTGTATTCCCAGTTCCAGAAAAATATATAATTCCAATTTTATTCCCCATAATACCACCCCTTTTTATATCTTTATTCATATCCTAAAAGTTGTATTCCATCTTTAATACATTCTATTGTAAGAGGGAAATCAGGCCCTTTTTCACCATCTATATCTGTTCCAAGTTTATCTTCACATTCAATAGTTACTTTCTTAGTCTTGAAAAATAGTATTTCATTTTCGTTATACCCTTCAAGATGTTCTCCTTTTAATATATTTATTAAAAGCGGCAATGTCTTTGGTATTGGCATCCCCTTTACAATAATTACATCTAAATATCCGTCGTCTATCTCTGCTTTATAAGCTAGATTTATATTTCCAGCACTTTTTCCATTAAATACAAGCATAAGATACATATCGCCATCATAATTCATCTCGTCTGAGGTTACTTTAATTTTAAATTGTCTCATATTTAAAGCTTCTTCAATTCCCTTTATATAATAAGAGACTTTGCCGATAGTGTTTTTAAAATCTGGATTAATTTTTTGCGAAACATCAGTAAACATACCGGCACTAGCGACATTTATAAAATATCTATCGTTTATTTTTCCTATATCTACGTATTTAGGTTTTGATGAAATTATTTTTTCAATACACTTTTTAACATCATGTGGGTAATTTATAGCATTTGCAAAGTCGTTTGCAGTCCCTGAAGGTAGTATTGCTATAGGAATATCTATACCTAATTCTTTAATTGTATTTATAAGTAAATCTATTGTTCCATCTCCACCAGACAATAATATATGGTCGTAGTTATCTTCTATATCCCAAAATGCCTCGCTATTTGGGCGAGCTTTTGTCAATCTATACGGAACAACACTATAACCATTTTTTTGATATATTCGAATTATATTATCTATTTCATTTTTTATTCTTTTATCTCCTGAGTTTGGATTATATATAAATTTTACTTTTTTCATAATTCCTCATAGTATCTCCTTTTCTTATTTTATTTACACATTATAATCAATTTATTAAATTTATATGAATAGCAATAATATCTTAAAATGCAAAAACTATTTTTTTACTCTAAGTAGCCTATCAAGATAAATCGATTTTACTTGGTCCTTTGCTAAAAGCTGTTTTACTGGAGACATTTTCAAAATTGCAGAAAGTATAGATGCCATAACTCTGTGGTTTTTAAATGCTTCTGTTTCTGAAATAAGATCGACTAAAGTACCTTTTTCAATAGCTTGAAGAACTACTCTATGTACAGAACTAGATGGAGTTATTATTTTTTCTTTTCTTCGTTTTAAAATTATACTTCCTTTATGACAATTTCTAGCACAAACACCACATCCTAAACATACATCATAATCTATTTCTACTTTTTTATTATTATTTTCGTCTTTAATTAAACTTATAGCATCTATAGGACATGCTTTCTCACATTTTCCGCATTTTACACAAGAGTTTTCGCTTATCGATGGATAAAAAGCTGTTGTCTGGACTGGATGCATATTTCCAAACTTTTTAGCTGCTAAAAGTGCCTCACAACAACATCCACAACAGTTACAAATAAATGTAACACCTTCTCTTACATTCTCACCACATTGAACAAGATTATGTTCATAAGCTTGATGTAAAAGCTCTTTACATTCAACAGAATCAACTCGCCTTGCATAGTTATTTTGTATTAGAGAGTTTGCAGTATTTCCAAAAGTCATACATATATCCATAGGTGCATCACAAGCCATACCCATATGTTGCATCTTGTGTCTACAATAACACATTCCAACTGCTATGTGCTCTGATGTTTCAATTATATGTGTTGCCCTTTCAAAATCTAGTATATCTACTTGATTTTCATTACTCAATACTTCTTCTTGCACATATACTCTTCCTAATTTTGTTTCTGCTGAATAAAATAAATCTTTTATAAAATCTTC
>CALEBD010000257.1 GCA_937944945.1 uncultured Clostridium sp.
TTGCCGGGTTTCACAGGGCCAGTCCCTCCACCACTCTTGATAAGAGTTTGTTCAGTTGTTATGCTATTAATAATATATGAGTATAAGATAATTGTCAATAGATTTTTCGACATTTTATTTTGATTTTTAAAATATTCATTTCATCTATTATTCGTATTTAAATTAATTTATAGTTGATATATTAAATCTAAATATATATTTTGTTATATAATCTCTCTTGCACTATTTTCTAAATCGTCTTTTACTTGTCTAATTTCACTTATCTTTGTATTGTTGATTTTATCTGGTTTTGCTTTTCTAACTAATCTTTTTAGATTTCTTAAATTGCCTTTTATTTCAGACTTTTTACTTCTGTCTAAACCAGATTTTGAAGTATCAAGACCTTGCTCTACTTTATAAACAAGTGACTCAGCATCATTTATTATATCAATGTATTCTTTCTTTTTATTATCTTCTGATTCATAAGATTGTGCATCTCTTATTGCTTTTTCTATATCTTCGTCTGATAAGTTTGAACTTGCCGTTATTGTTATACTTTGGCTGTTTCCTGTTTTAAGGTCTTTAGCTGATACATTTAGTATTCCATTTGCATCTATTTCAAAAGTAACTTCAATTTGAGGAATACCCCTCATAGCTCTCTTTATTCCTTTTAATTTAAATTCGCCGATCATTTTGTTGTCTTTAGAAAATTTTCTCTCACCTTGTAATACTTTTATATCTACAGATGTTTGGAAATTTGCTGCTGTAGTAAATATTTGACTGTATTTTGTAGGAATAGTAGAGTTTCTTTCTATAAGTCTTGTCGATACTCCTCCCATAGTCTCGATTGAAAGAGATAATGGAGTTACATCAAGCAGTAAAACCTCGTTTAAACCTGGGTCTCCTGATAATTTTCCACCTTGGATAGCGGCACCTAATGCAACACACTCATCTGGATTTAAGTTTTTACTAGGCTCTCTTCCTGTTATTTGTTTTACTTTTTCTTGGACAGCTTTAATTCTTGTTGAACCTCCAACTAATAATACCTTGCTAAGTTCACTTGTCGATACACCGGCATCATTTAGGGCATTTTTCACAGGTATAACAGTTCTTTCAACTAAATCATAAGTAAGCTCGTCAAATTTAGCCCTAGTAAGTGTTATATCCATATGTTTTGGTCCGTCTTTTCCAACTGCTATAAATGGCAGATTTATATTAGTTGTCATAGCTGTTGAAAGTTCTTTTTTTGCTTTTTCAGCTTCTTCTCTAACCCTTTGAACTGCGACAATATCTTTAGTTAAGTCAATTCCTTCATTTTTCTTAAATTCTGATATTAGATAATCAGATACTTGCTTGTCAAAGTCATCTCCCCCAAGATGATTATCTCCACAAGTCGCAAGAACTTCGATAACTCCATCTCCTATTTCAATTATAGATACATCAAAAGTTCCTCCACCTAAATCATATACCATTATCTTTTGTGATGATTCGTTATCTAGTCCATATGAAAGTGCTGCAGAAGTCGGCTCGTTTATTATACGTTTTACTTCTAGGCCTGCTATTTTCCCAGCATCACTAGTAGCTTTTCTTTGCGAATCATTAAAATATGCAGGTACTGTTATTACAGCTTCTGTAACAGGCTCTCCCAAATAGCTTTCTGCATCTTTTTTTAACTTCATCAGAATCATTGCAGAGATTTCTTCTGGAGTATATTTTTTGCCATCTATTTTTACGCTATAGTTAGTTCCTATATGGCGTTTTATAGATGAAATAGTTCTATCTGTATTTGTGATACTTTGTCTCTTAGCTGTATCACCAACTAATCTTTCCCTATTTTTTGAAAAAGCAACTACTGATGGTGTAGTTCTAAAACCTTCTGCATTAGCTATAATTGTTGGAGAACCACCTTCCATAACTGCTACACATGAATTTGTTGTTCCTAAATCAATCCCAATTATTTTGCTCACCTTAACTGCCTCCTACCTTTCTAATTATCAGCAACATACCATACCATTACAACAAATATTGCACGCAAGGTTTAACATACAAAGCTTGCAACAATAATCATCTAATCCCCCAGTCGAATATCCATATGTCCTTTGTTGTTGATTGTACCAATTTCCTCTACCTTCAAGTACATCTACTAATCTTCTATATTGAATATTATTTGGCTCCATATTAAGAGCTATTTTTGCTTCTTCAAGTGCTTTTATATTATTGCCTAATTTATAATTAACATTGGCACTGTAGTAGTACCATTTAGATGTTCTATTTTCTATATTATCAAGTACATTTCGAGCTTCATTGTAATATCCATTATTAAAATAATTAAGTGCTGCTCTTAAATGCACATCTTCTTCTTGGTTGAAGTTCGGATTATATCCGCCTTGTTCTTGTCTTCCTGTATCAAATCCAAATACTCTGAAAAAGTCTTCAAAGTCACCAAAATCTTGTTGATTGCCATAACCTCCAGCGTTATCTGTGTATCCGCCATAGTTGCTATTTCTATAACCACCTGGACTTGAATAATTTCCATATCCATATCCTCCAGATGTATTTGAGCCACCATTTTTCATCTTCATTACTGTTTGGTAGGCTTGTTGAATTTCTTTAAATTTTTCTTCATATTGTTCTTTGTTTGGATTATTTATATTAGCATCTGGATGATATTTTTTACTTAATTTTCTATATGCTTTTTTTATTTCTTCTTTTGAGGCATCCCTAGATACACCCAAGACCTGATAAGGATCAGTCATCTGTTTTTTCCTCCACTTGTTTTCTCTTATTTCTAATTGATTGGAATTTTGCCCATACTCCCGAATATAATATATTTCTCAAA
>CALEBD010000258.1 GCA_937944945.1 uncultured Clostridium sp.
ACGGAATAATAACTGATGAAAGATTAGAAGAAGCTTTAACTAGAATATTAGGTACAAAAGCAGCTTTAGGTCTTCATAAAAAAGCTAAAACAGAAATATTACCTGCAAAAGAAGAAGCGATGGCTAAAATCGGTTTAGAAGAAAATAAAGCTATAGCTAAAGAAGTTTCTGACAAAGCTATAACTTTAGTTAAAAATACTCAAGATGTATTACCAATAGCACCAGAAAAAACTAAGAGAGTTTTACTTGTTGAAGCCAAAGGATTTGATGGTGGATTCGGTAAATTCATAGAAATAATGGGTGGAGCTAAAAAGAAACCAATTGAAATAGTTAAAGAATTATTAGAAGCTAAAGGATTCGACGTAGAAATATGGGAATCTCCAATAGATAAAATAATGAAACTTCCAAAAGAGGAAATGGCTCAAGCTTTAGGAAATGTATATGCTGGTAAGAGACCAATAGCTGAATTAACAAGCAAATATGATTTAATAATAAACATAGCTAACGTTAATGCAAGTGTTGACCAAAGATTACAATGGCCACCAAGTAAAGGTACTCCAGATATACCATTCTACGTAAACGAAATACCAACTATATTCGTTTCAGTTAAGTGTCCATTCCACTTAGCCGATGTACCACAAGTTAAAACTTACATAAATACTTATGATGATAATCAACAAACATTAGAAGCATTAGTAGAAAAACTTGTAGGAAACTCAGAATTTAAAGGTATAAGTCCAGTAGATGCATTCTGTGGATTCGGAGATACTCGTTTCTAATTTTAGAAAAATAGCACGTTTTAATATAAATTAATAAAATACCTTAGGGTGTAGCTCCTGGCTACATCCTAATTTGATATAAAGGAGCAGACATGGGATACTTTAATTACAACAAAGAAAAAGACTTTTTAATATGCATAGATTCAGATGGTTGTGCGATGGATACAATGAATTCAAAACACTTTAATTCATTTGGACCAGAATTCGTAAAATCATATGGTTTAGAAGAATATAGAGATGAAGCTTTAGAATACTGGAATGAAATAAACTTATTCACAGGAACTAGAGGTATAAACCGTTTCAAAGGTTTAGCGATGGCTGTTAGAGAAATGAGCGATCGTAAAGGAATAAAATTTGATGGTTTAGAAGAATTTGAAAATTGGGTAGAAACTGCACCACAATTATCAAATCCTGCTTTACTTGAAAAATGCCAAGAAAAAAGCAACGAATGTATGGAAAGAGCATTATTATGGAGTATACATGTTAACTTATCAATAGTTGCAGCTCAAGATGATGATATGCCTTTCGAAAATGTTAAAGACACTATGGATGAGTTATGCAAACAAGCTGACTTAACTGCAGTTTCTTCTGCAAATGGTCAAGCTGTTGAACATGAGTGGACAAAACACGAAATAAAAGATTGTTGTAGAGTATTACTTTGTCAAGAAGCTGGTTCAAAAGCATACTGTATAGAACAACTTCTTACAAAAGGATACGACAAAGATAAAGTTCTTATGGTCGGGGATGCACCTGGGGATAAAAAAGCTGCATTAGATAATGGAGTAAGATTCTATCCAATAATCGTTAAGAAAGAAGCATTCAGCTGGAAGAGATTAAAAGAAGAAGCTAGCCAAAAATTATTTGCTGGTGAATTTGATGATGCTTACCAAGCTCAATTAATAAATGAATTTGAAGAAGCTTTAGGAATATAGTCTAAAGACAATTAAAAATATAAATTACAGACAGGGAGATACATTATGAAAAACTTTATGGACAAAGATTTTCTTTTATCAAATGAAATATCTAAAAAATTATATCATGAATATTCAAGTACTATGCCAATAATAGATTATCACTGCCACATCAATCCACAAGAGATAGCAGAAGATAAAAAATTTGAAAACATAACTCAAGTATGGTTAGGTGGAGACCACTACAAATGGAGACAAATGCGTTCAAATGGTGTTGAGGAAAAATATATAACTGGAGATGCGACTGATAGAGAAAAGTTCCAAAAATGGGCTGAAACTTTAGAAAAAGCAATAGGAAATCCTCTTTATCATTGGAGTCATTTAGAATTACAAAGATACTTTGGATATAATGGTGCTTTAAATGGGGAAACAGCAGAAGAAGTTTGGAATATATGTAACGAAAAATTAAAAACTATGTCTGCTAGAAGTATAATGAAAGATTCTAATGTTGAATTAATATGCACTACAGATGATCCAATAGATGACTTAAAATGGCATCTAGCTATAAAAGAAGATGAAACTTTTGACATAAAAGTTCTTCCAACTTGGAGACCGGACAAAGCTATAGCTATAGAAAAAGTTGATTTTGTTGACTATATAGCAAAATTATCACAAGTAAGTGGTATAGAAATAAACTCTTTCGATACTTGGAAACAAGCTATAACTAATCGTATAGAATTCTTCAACGAAGTAGGGTGTAGAGTAAGTGACCATGGTCTATTATACATACCTTATGTTGAAGCTGATGAAGCTACAGTAGACGCTATACTTAAAAAACGTCTTGCTGGTGAAACTCTTACAGAAACTGAAGAATTACAATACAAAACAGCTTGTATGTTACACTGTGGTGCAGAGTATAGCCGTTTAGGATGGGCTATGCAATTACACTTCGGGGTTACAAGAGACAATAATACAAAAATGTTTAATAAATTAGGGGTAGATACAGGATTCGATGGTATATACAACAGAGTATCAATCGATCAATTAGCATCTTATTTAGACGCTTTAAACAAAGAAGACAAATTACCAAAAACTATATTATACAGCTTAAACCCAGTTGATAATGCTGCTATAGGAACATTAATAGGATGCTTCCAAGAAGCAGGAGTTTGTGGAAAAATACAACAAGGTTCAGCTTGGTGGTTCAATGACCACAAAACTGGAATGATAGAACAAATGACTTCTTTAGGAAACTTAGGGTTATTAGGAAACTTCATAGGTATGTTAACTGACTCAAGAAGTTTCTTATCATACACTAGACATGAGTATTTCAGAAGAATCATGTGTGAGTTAATCGGGGGATGGGTAGCTAACGGTGAATATCCAAACGACGATAAAGTCTTAGAAAGAATGATAAAAAATATATCTCATGACAACGCATTAAACTATTTCGGATTCTAATATAGTTGCCAGTTTTATATTAAAATATAATTTTTAAATTCGGGAAATTGAAGGCATCGTCATCTAAATGGTGACGGTGCAAATATGTTATATATTAAATTACAAACCAAGGGAGAATAAAAATGATAAAAATAAATACATTAAGAGCATTAAAAGAATGTGGTGTAGTAGCAGTAGTTCGTGGAAACTCTAAAGAAGTTGGTGTTGAAATATCAAAAGCTTGCGTTAAAGGTGGAGTTAAGGCTTTAGAAGTAACTTACACAAACAAATTTGCTAACGATATAATAAAAGAATTAAGCGAAATATATGAAGGTCAAGATGATGTAGTAATAGGTGCTGGAACAGTTTTAGATGCTGAAACTGCTAGAGCAGCTATGTTAGCTGGAGCAAAATACATAGTATCACCAGCTTTCGATTTAGAAACTGCAAAAATATGTAACAGATATAAAGTTCCATACTTACCGGGTATAATGACTATAAACGAAATAATAGCAGCTCACGAAGCTGGTGTTGATTTCGTAAAATTATTCCCAGGTAGTGCATTTGGACAAGGATATGTAAAAGCTATAAAAGGGCCACTTCCATATGCTAACATAATGGTAACTGGTGGAGTTAATATAGACAATTTAGATTCTTGGATAAAAGCTGGTGTTGATGCAGTTGGAATAGGTGGAGAATTAAATAAACTTGGAGAAGAAGGTAAGTTCGATGAAATAACTGCTATATGTGAACAATACATGGCTAAATTACACGAAGCTAGAGGTTGCTAATATGAAAGTTGCTGGTTTTGGGGAAATAATGCTTAGACTTTCTACAGATGTAGGAAAGATGATTTTACAAAGTGATAGCTTTAATGTGAATTATGGTGGAGGAGAAGCAAACGTACTTATTTCTCTATCACATTTTGGAATAGATACAAAAATGATAACTTCTGTTTCAAATGATGACATCGGTAAAAGTATACTTAGATATCTTAGAAGTTATGATATAGATACAGATTTCGTAACTTTAGGAGAACATAGAACAGGTATATACTATCTTCAAGTAGGAAGTGGTATAAGATCATCTAAAGTAATATATGATAGAGATAACTCAGCTTTCTGTAATATGAAAATAGGAGATATCGACATAGCTAAAGCTTTAGAAGATGTAGATGTATTCCACTTCTCAGGTATAACATTAGCACTTTCAAATGACCTTAGAGAGTTATTAATGCAAATCTTAGAATATTGTAGAGAGCATAACATAATGGTAAGTTACGACTCAAACTACAGAGCAAAATTATGGACACTAGAAGAAGCTAGAGAAGCTACTTTAAAAGTTTTACCATATGTAGATATATTATCAGCAGGTATTTTAGACGCTGAAAATATACTACTTATGAACTGCGAATTAGAGGATAAGCACGAAAAATTAAAATATTATTATGATGAGATAACAAAAACTTATCCAAATATTAAGCATATATTCTCATCACATAGAGATATAGAATCTTCATCAGTAAATAAATTACAATGTAACTATTATACTGATGGAATACTATACTTATCTAATAAAATAAATATAGATAGTATAGTTGATAGAGTAGGTGGAGGAGACGCTCTAAGCGCCGGTATAATCTATTCTATAATAAACAATAAAGACCCTAAATATGTTTGTGAATTTGCAACATGTGCATCTGCATTAAAACACAGTATCTTAGGTGATGCTAATTTAGTAGAACTTCATGATGTTGAAAAATTAATGTATGAAGGCGTTGGGAAAATAGCTAGATAACAAAAAGGAGTATAGAAAGTGATTTACTTTCTATACTCCTTTTTTGATATAAAAAATGATATTTATACTCCTTTTAAAGTTTAATAAATAAAATTTCATATAATTTATTAAATACGTTCTAGTGTTTATTTTGTTGTAGATGATTGATCATAAAATTGGGTATTTTTATAATGATAAACTACTTTTGAATAATTAAATACTGTGCCTGAAGATGAATAACATTGATTATAAGCAACTAATCCAGGGTCACCTATATTTAACTCAAGCAACTTTGCATATTTTTCATCTAATTTTATCACATTAAAATACCTATCTTGAAAACTTGTAGTTATATTAAAAGCTTTTTTTATATAATCAAAAATAGAACCCTTTACTATTTCTTGATTTAAAAAAGGAACAATACTTTTTTTATAAAAAGACTCTTCATAGCACATTATTTCACCGTCGATATATCGTACTCTTTTGACAACATATACATATTCATCTTTGTCACATTCTAAATGATTGCATATTTCATCATCTGGTTTAACAAGTTCTAAATCTACTAATTTTGATGTTATTTTATGCTCTTCTAGGCTATCTGTAAATCCCTTTGGAGAGTTAAAATTTATATATCCCTTTTTATTTCTTTTTCTTACAAAAATCCCACTACCTTGAACTTGATAAACAATTCCCCTTAAAACTAAAGTTTCTAAGGCTTTTACAATAGTACTTTTGCTTACACCGTAATCACTGGCAAATTGCTCTACTGTAGGAAGTTTTGTTCCTTTGGGCAAATCATTTTCATAAATATGATCTTCTATTTGATTGGCAATTAGTTGATATTTAAGCATTTTATACTCCCCTTACTTTCTAATTCTATTTTATTAGTATATCATAAAAAAATTATAAATAACAATATCGCGGAAGATAGTGATATTAAAATGGAAAAAAATGAAAATGTTTTCAAAAATGCGTTGACAAAATTATACCGGTATAATTATAATATAAGCATACAATAAAAAAGTAAGGGAACAAAATATAAAATTGATATTAAAAAAGGGGGAATATAATCATGGCACAAAGTATTCGTGATTATGAAAAATTAGCAGTAGATATAGTAGACGCTGTTGGTGGTAAGGAAAACATTGTCAACGCTACAAGATGCGCTACTAGATTGAGATTAGTATTAAAAGAAACACCAAAAGATGCAAATAAAAAAGTATCTGGACTTACTGGTGTAAAC
>CALEBD010000259.1 GCA_937944945.1 uncultured Clostridium sp.
TATATTATGATCTAAATCTATTTCTGGTAGTTTTATATCTATTTTTTCGATATATTCTAAACCTAATGCTTCCATAGCTTTTTTAGATTCTTCTAATTCTAAATTAGCATTTGGTCCTTTTAGACAAACAAAGTATCCGCCTACTTTTACAAATGGAACACAAAACTCCATAAGTGCAGGTAATCCAGCTACAGCTCTAGCTGTTGCTATATCAAAACATTCTCTATATTCTTCACTTTTACCGAAATCTTCAGCTCTTCCATGAATAAATTCTATATCATCTATATCTAATTGATTTGCTACTTCTTGTAAGAAGTTAATTCTTTTATTTAAAGAATCAAGTAATGTTACTTTTAATTCTGGTAAACAGATTCTTAGAGGCATTCCTGGGAATCCTGCTCCTGTTCCAACATCAATTAAAGACATTCCATTTTTTATATAACCTTTTGTAACAGCAGATACAGAATCTAAGAAATGTTTTATGAAAACCTCCTTTTCATCTTCTATTCCTGTTAGGTTCATTTTTTGATTCCATTCAACTAATATCTCTTTATACTTTTGGAAATCAGCTAGCATTTTATCGCTAGCCTCTATTCCAAAGTCTTCTATACCTTGTCTTAGTATTTCTATATTACTCATTATTTCCACCTCTTGTTCTTCTCATTTGTTCAAGATAGATAAGTAATACAGATATATCAGCAGGAGAAACTCCTGATATTCTAGATGCTTGACCTATTGATAATGGTTTTATATCATTAAGTTTTTGTCTTGCTTCTATTCTAAGACCTTCTATTGTTGAATAATCTATATCTTCTGGTAGTTTTTTCTTTTCTAATTTTTTAAATTGATCTATTTGTTTTAATTGTTTATCTATATATCCTTCATACTTAGACATTATCACACATTGTTCTTTTACATCATAAGGAACTTCTTCTGATGCACCTTTACCTATTTGTTCTAATAAGTCATAAGTTACTTCTGGTCTTTTTAAGAAGTCATATAAAGATAAACCTACTTTTATTTCTGATGCACCTTTTTGTGCTAATAATTCGTTTACTTCTTTTGGTGTAACTCTTTCAGTTTTTAATCTTTCTAATTCAGCTTCTACTAATGCTTTTTTAGCTAAGAATCTATCATATCTTTCTTGGCTTGCAAGACCTATTTCATATCCTTTTTCAGTAAGTCTCATATCAGCATTATCTTGTCTTAAGTAAAGTCTATATTCTGCTCTTGATGTCATCATTCTATAAGGTTCATTAGTTCCTTTAGTTATTAAGTCGTCTATTAGAACACCTATATATGCTTCTGATCTATCTAATATAAATGGTTCTTTTCCTTGTATTTTTCTTGCTGCATTTATACCAGCCATAAGTCCTTGAGCTGCTGCTTCTTCATATCCTGATGTACCATTAAATTGTCCTGCACTGAATAAGTTTTCTGTAACTTTTATTTCTAGTGAAGCTTTTAATTGTGTTGGATTTAAGCAATCATATTCTATTGCATATGCAGGTCTCATTATTTTACAGTTTTCAAGACCTTTCATACTTCTATACATTTGAAGTTGTACTTCATATGGTAAACTTGTAGATATACCTTGAATATACATTTCTTTTGTATCTAAACCTTCTGGCTCGATAAATGTTTGATGTGATTCTTTATCGTTGAATCTAACAACTTTATCTTCTATTGATGGACAGTATCTTGGCCCTGTACTGTTTATTTTTCCACTATACATAGCTGATCTGTTTATGTTGTCCATTATAACTTTATGTGTATCTAAGTTAGTTCTTGCTAAGTAACAAGATACTTGGTCTATTTTTAAATCATCACTCATAAATGAGAATGGAGTTACTTTTTCATCACCTTCTTGAGGTACCATTTCTGAGAAATCTATACTATCTCTGTGGATTCTTGCTGGTGTACCAGTTTTGAATCTTCTCATATCTAATCCTAAATCAACTAATTTATCAGTTAATCTTTCTGCATAACCTAATCCATTAGGTCCTTCGTTTAATGTTACTTCACCTATATAAATTAATGAATTTAAGTAAACTCCAGTTGCTAATATAACTGCTTTAGAATGATATTTACATCCCATTCTAGTTATAATACCTTTTATTACGTTTCCGTCATTAATTAAATCAACAACCTCATCCATTACTATTTCTAGATTTGGTTCATTTTCTAGAGTTTTTTTCATTTCTGTATGATATTTAAATTTATCTGCTTGTGCTCTTAGTGAGTGTACTGCCGGTCCTTTTGCAGTATTTAACATTCTACTTTGTATAAAAGTTTTATCTATGTTAATTCCCATTTCTCCACCTAGGGCATCTACTTCTTTAACTAATTGTCCTTTTCCTGTTCCACCTATTGATGGGTTACAAGGCATCATTCCTATTGAATCTAGTGTTAATGTAACCATTAATGTTTTACATCCCATTCTAGCTGAAGCTAATGCAGCTTCACATCCTGCATGTCCTGCACCAACTACGATTACATCATAATTTCCTGCATCAAATGTTATCATTATTGCTCCTTTCTAAAAATGTTCCACGGGGAACATTTCTATTTCACATAGTTTATTACACATCTATAAATTATAAACTTATAGTATTTAAAATCAACAAGATATAAATATATTTTTTAGATTTGTTTTCCTGTCTATAAATAATTTATATCTTGTTTTAAAATATTAATTGTTATTTTCCTATACAGAAGTTGCTGAAGATTGTATCTAGTAAGTCTTCTTGTACTGTATCTCCATTTATATATCCTAAATAGTCCCAAATATTTTTAAAATCTACTTCTATGAAATCATATGGTAATCTTTGATCTATTCCAGCTATAGCATCATTTATTGAGTTATAAGCTTTAAATAATGCATCTTTATGTCTTGAGTTTGTTATAACAACACTTGAAGAACTCTTAACATCTCCGGCAAATACCATCGCCTCTATTTTATCATGTATTTGCTCAATTCCTTCATTTTTAAGTGCTGAAATTTTTATTATATTATCTTTTCCTACAATTTCTTCAATTACAGTTTGGTCTATAGCTTGTTCTAAGTCTATTTTATTTAATAATACTATTGTCTTTTTACTTCTCGCATTTTCTAGTATTTCTAAATCTTCATCAGTTAATGGTTTTGATGAATCTAAAACTATTATAACTAAATCTGCTGAATCTATAGATTCTTTAGATTTTTGAACACCTATTTTTTCAACTATATCTTCTGTTTCTCTTATACCTGCAGTATCTACTATTTTTAGTGGAATACCTTTGATGTTTACGAACTCTTCTATAACATCTCTTGTAGTCCCTGCTATTTCTGTTACGATAGCTCTATTTTCTCCTAAGATAGAGTTTAATAATGATGATTTACCTACGTTTGGTTTACCGATTATTACTGTTTTTAATCCATCTCTCAGAATTTTACCGCTCTCAGCTGAATCATATAACTTTTTAATTTCATCTCTTAATGCTAAAGATTTGTCTTCTATTTCTTTATAAGTAACATCTTCTACATCTTCATCAGAGAAATCTATAGAAACTTCTAATTGTGCCAGAACTTCTGTAACATTATTTCTAAGACTTCTTATTTTTTTAGCTAAAGCTCCTTCTAAGTGATTTTGAGCAACTTCTTGTGCTTTATCTGTTTTTGATTTTATTACGTCTATAACAGCTTCAGCTTGAGATAAATCTATTCTTCCATTTAAGAATGCTCTCTTTGTAAATTCACCAGCTTCTGCTAATCTAACATCTTTAGTTAATATTAGTTCTAATATTTTTTTAACTGAAATAAATCCACCGTGGCAATTTATTTCTATTACGTCTTCACCTGTGTATGAGTTAGGTCCTTTCATATAAGCTACTAAAACTTCATCTATTCTTTTTTCTCCATCAAATATATTTCCATATATTAATGTTCTAAGATTATATTCACTTATTTTTTTACCCGATACTGATTTAAATATTTCTTCTGCAACTGGTAATGAGTTGCTTCCGCTTATTCTTATTATTCCTATACCACCTTCACCTGGGGCAGTGGCAATAGCTGCTATTGTATCATCTATAAACAAAATTATCACCTCTTAAATTTCTAATTATATTTTCTATTTAAATTTTACAATCTCTATTTTAACATTTTTAACTCAAACTCAATTGAATATTATATCAACACTTATTAACATTTTATACCTAATTTAAAAATTCTATAAATATCTAGTAAAAATATTTTAAAAAATACTACTTAAAAAGAAAACCCCCTATATCTTAGGAGGTTTTCAAATTATCTTTTATACTCTATTACTAATCTTCTATATGGATCTGTTCCTTCACTGTAAGTAATTACATACTTATCATTTTGAAGTGCTGAGTGAACTATTCTTCTCTCATATGGATTCATATAGTCTAATTTTTTAGTTTTTTTAGTTTTAGCTACTTCTCTAGCTACTTTGTTAGCATATCTAATTAAAGATTGTTCTCTTTTTTCTCTGTAGTTTTCTATATCTACTAGTACTCTACAGTGAGAATCTTTATTTATTTTATTAAGAGCTAAACCAGTTAAGAATTGAACAGCATCTAAAGTTTCACCACGTCTACCTATTAGACATGTTGCTTCTTTTCCTTTGATATTAATTTTTATTAAATTATCTTCTTGAGTAGCTATTACATCAGCATTTACTTTTGCATTATGTAACATTGTTTCTATAAACTCTTTTGCTATATCAATTTCTTTTATTTCTATTTGTTTTTCAATTAAAGTTATTTTATAAAGTCCATCTTTAGCTCCTATAAAACCTAAGAATCCTTTACTTGGTTCTTCAATAACTTCAACTTTTATATCTTCGATATCTTCTTTATCTACATTTAATTGCTCAATTGCTTTTTGTATTGCTTCTTCTTGTGACTTACTTCTTAGTTCCAGACTTTTTTGATTGTCTGTTTGATTGTTCTTTTTTGTTTGATTTTCTATCGCTTGATTTTTCATCTTTAACTACTTCCTCCTCAGAGTTAGCCATCTTAGCTTTTAAAGGACTTGTTACTAAATAGTATTGTGCTATTGAGAATATATTACTCATTGTCCAATAAAGTGCAAGACCCGCTTCATACGTATATCCCCACCAGAAAGACATAGCTGTCATTACTATCGTCATCGATTTCATCATTTGAGCTTGAGACTCATCAGTTGTTGCCATAGATTTTTGCATGAAGTAAGCACTTATACCAGATAGTATACCTAAACTTAAGTTATGCGTTTGTGATACACTTGAAATCCATAAGAATCCGTGGTTAGCAGCATGATATGCCGCTTCATTAGGAAACACCCCATGTGAAACAGGATTTCTTAATAGTGCAAATAACCCCATTAATATTGGTAATTGTATAAACATCGGCAAGCATCCTGCCATAGGATTTATTTTTGCATCCTTGTAAAGCTTCATTATTTCTTCTTTTTGTTTTTCTGGCTTATTCTTATATTTTTCTTGAATTTCCTTCATTTTAGGTTGAATATCTTGCATTGCCTTAGTTGACTTGATTTGTTTTACCATTAAAGGCAGAAGACATAATCTAACTAATATAGTGAATATGATTATTGACCAAGCATAGTCATTAACTATATTTACTATAAAGCTAAGTATAATACCTAAAAAATTCCCTATTGCGTCTAACAATTCGTATACCTCCCGAAATATTATTTTAGAGGATCATAGCCCCCTGGATGGAATGGGTGGCATTTTAGTATTCTCTTTATTGTGAGAAACATGCCCTTTATCACTCCATATTTTTTAAATGCTTCTATTGCATATTGAGAGCATGTTGGATAAAATCTACAAGTAGGTCCTTTCAATGGAGATATATATTTTTGATAAAATCTTATTAAGTAAATACATACTTTCGATAAATAAACGTTTATTTCCTTCAATTTATAAACTATTTTATTCAACAAATTTGAACCTCCATAATTTAGAAACAATTATCTATTAAATAATTTAAACTTATTTACGAGATGCTTCATAGATTTATTAACTTCGTTGTATTGCACGTCGTTTATTGCAACTCTAGCAATAAAAACTATATCGTATCCAGATTTTATTTTGCCATCAACATCTAATCTAAATGATTCTCTTATTTTTCTTTTAACCTTGTTGC
>CALEBD010000260.1 GCA_937944945.1 uncultured Clostridium sp.
ATTATTCGCTTCATGAATGGTTTGATATAATGATTGATACAGAAGTAGAACAAGGCAATAGAATTGTCAAGAAAGATATTACAGACCATAGTTATACTATTGAAGGTAATACTAAGGGTGGTAGATATTTTTATAGTAAAGCTACTCATAAAAAAGCTTATGAACGTGAGATTATTGTAACAGTGAAATTGAAGTATACAGATTCAAGAAGAAAAGAGGTAGAGAAACTTTTACCAAATATATTCAAATATGTCTCAACAAATGAGTTATAAAAAACAATGGTGCTACGAATTGAAGATATATCTTTCATTGGTGTATATGTAAATGATAGCTTTAGAGACTTTAAAGATATAAATGATTATGCCAATTATCATGTATCATTACTAAACAATAAAAGATATCAAGCTTTTAGTGGTGGAGACTTTATTGATAGAGTAGTTAAAGGTGGATATGCTACTGACCCTAATTATAAGAGAGCATTATCTAATGTATATAATCAGATAGCTAAAGCCCAAGAAGGAATGAAGATTCCTAAATTAAAGGGTGTAGGAGAACTTAGAAATAGAATATTAAGACAGTTCAATAGAGAAAAAGCTGCCAACAGAAATGAAGAACAATTAATTGGCTTCGATTGGAGTAGATATAAATCTAATAAACCTAAGCCAGAAACTACACCTACTCAAAGTGAACAGTTAGAGAATGGTGGTGTTATTAAAGCACAAGACGGAATAGTAACTCAAACTATTAATAAAGTTAAGAGTTTTCTTCCTAAAGAAGAACCTAAAGAGCCTATTAATGTTGTAGATGTTGCTAAAGAATATGCTCCTAGTGCTGTTGCTTCTATGCTTCTTGGTAATATAAATCCAATTATAGGACAAATACTAGGATTAAATCAGAATATAGATTTAACTAAAGCTCCTCCTAGTTTAGAAAAAGTTAATACTAATATGTGGAAGTTTGAAAATCCTAAAAATAAAGGATTAAGAGGTAATTTATATTATCCATTTAAAACTGCAAACGGAAACACTGATATAGGTCCAGGATATGACTTAGATATGCAAACAGCAGAGTTTAAAAAGAAAGCAGCAAATGGAATGACTAAAGAAGAACTTGATGCAATAATGCTTGAGAGGCTTAGAAAAGAAATTCCACACTTAGATGCAAAATTAAACAGTGTAACCAATAATAATGCTGATACTATTAGTCCACAAATTAAAGAAGGATTATTAGATATGTATTGGCAATTGAAGAATGGATTATACGATTATGATAACTTATTTGAAGGTATAGCTAAAGGAGATATTGATAAGATTAGAGAAGAATCTAAAGTTACATATAAATCTAAAAATACAGGTAAAAGGTATTTTGATTCTGGAAGATATAAACATAGGATAGATAACTATTTTCACTATTAAAGATTATGAGAACTATTATACTACTTATATTGCTTGTTTCCTCATGTCAAAACGAGCAAAAGATTTCAATACTAGAGAAGGAATTGAACATTCTATTCGATGCCAAGAATAATGAAAGGGATGAAAAATATAAAGAAAGATTTGATTCTTTATTACAGGTCTGTTTAAATGATTCTAACTCATTCACATATCCCTTTCATGATTTAAAGAGAAGTGGGAAGTTTAATATAATGCAATCTCCTGATAAAAAACTACGGGTATATAGTTATGAAGATTTTGGAGGAACTATGAAGTTCTATAAAAGTTATATTCAGTATAAAAGAAATGGTAAAATTATAGTAGAACAATTGGGTGATAGTATATATCCATTTAAAGGCAGATATACCTCATTGTATTATCAAATAGAAATGGGAAAGAATGAATATAAACTGTATGGGTATTGGCAAATAAGTAGTAATGAGATAGAATGTGATACAATAATTATAAATGAAAATGAATTATGACTGATGAACAATTAAATTATTATTATAATAAGGATGTAGATAAGAAACAGTGTTGGGTAAGTAAAGATTACAATTGCCCATTAAAGGAACAATGCAATGGATTATTTAAGCCAGAATGTAAAGAGCATATAGACAATGAAGAAGCCTGCCATGCTATTGATAAGATGATAGAATGGTATTACCAAGTAGAAGAACCTGAATTTCTAAAGTTCTATAATTGTCACTTAGAGAGACATGGAAGGAATTAGTTATTCCTTCCTCTGTTAGCAGGGATATTTAATGGACGTAAGTTACTAAGCTCATTAGTTCCACCTTCAGAAATAGGTTTAATATGGTCTACTTCCCAACCCAAAGGATGTTCAGCCTTACCATAAGCATCACGATGTATATACACACCACTGGCATCTTTGCGAAGTTCACCCAGTACTAAAGTGGCTTTAGAAAATATAACATCTAATTCTTCTTCTGTCCATTGAGGTCTGTGTTTGGGTCTAATCTGCATAACTATAGATTTAAATTAATAATATGCAAATATAATGAAAACAACTGATTATATAAATTGTAAGATAATTAAATATCAAAGAGGTGATAGAGTTCAGAGAAGAGATGCTATCAAAGATTATAGACCTCAAATTCAAGAGCCTATAAAGCAACAATATACTCCAACTTATTCTGAAATAAGTCAAGATAATAGAAGTGAATGGGAGAAAGAAGTATCTAGGCAAATCAAAGCTGATAAAGCTAAGAATGATAAACTTTATGGTAATCAGCATACTTGGAACTGGTCTGCACCATTTACCAATACTAGAATTACTAAAGATAATGCTAGTACCATGTTTGACTTTAATAAGTCAGCAGCAATGAGTACCTTTGCAACTGGAATAGGTGTTGCTAATCCTGTTGCTACTGCAACATCTATGGCAGGTTCACTAGTTGGAGCTGGCATCGGTAATAAAATAGCAGGGAATAAAGGAGCTTTGATAGGTGGCTTTGTTGGTGGAATGGTTAATCCCAATATTAGATTTGGAAAGAGCAGCTCTACTAATCCACTCTTTAATAAAGATTTAGTTTATGGTTCAAAGATAAATAATAAAATGGCAAAGTTAAGTCAGGAAGAAGTAGAAAGAGCTAATCAAGAGGGATATAATAATGCTGTTAAAACATTATCAAACCCTACTGTGGTTGAAACTGCAAATAGAAATGCTGCTTTAGCTAAACGCATTGGGATGGGGCCAGTGCAGTATGAAACAGCCCCTCATAAGCGCACCGAATTTAAGAATACCTCCGCTGCAAGTTTATATAGAATGACAGAAATGTTTCCAACATCTAAAGTTGTTCGTGCAGATTTAGGGGAAACTGGAGTTACTGGAAGGTTTAGAAGAACTAAAGAAGGAGATATTATAGAACTTGACAATTCGGTGGATAGTTCACAAGGAGCATTACAAGTTATGACTCATGAAAATTTGCATAAAGGAAGATATGGAGAATTTCCAATTCAAATGGAAAAAGTGAAGAGACTTATAGATGTTAATAGAGCTAAAGACGCACATCCAAGAGCTGCCGAATATTTATTAACACAGGGAGAAGTTGCTACTAACGCTAATGATATTAGGATAGCTTTAGGACTTACATTCGGGCAAAAATATCCCGGTTGGAAAGCCACTAAAGAAATGATTGATGCTTTTTCTAACTCAAATCATCCTAAATCATTTGTTACTAAATCTTTTAAACAAGATACTCATAGAGACTATAAGCGTATATGGGATGCGCTTACTGGTAAGTGGTTTATGTATCCAGCCGTGTTAGGGACAGGTATAAATTTAATGAATTATTAGTATGATGACAGTAGAGACTTTAATTATAAAGTTAGGTGCAAATCCTAAAGAAATATCTAAAGCTAAGATAATGCTATTGAATGACTTAGTAAGAAGCTATAATTTAGACTATATACGTAAATCTATCTATCTTAGCAAAGAGGAGATATTGCTAAGAGAAGCGGAGGGAGTTATATATGAATATTTACCAGAAATTGAAGGTATTATATATGAAGATTAGGTATTCCTACAATTAATACTTTGATTAATGGCTATGAATGAAACAAATGAATGGATTAGAGTGCAAAAGCATCCTATATTAAAATGTGGGGCAATAACTATAGAGAATAAGCAGGTTAATGTTATGGCACTGTTTAGGAACGGGAACGGTACTATAATGGTGTGTTACGATAAGGAAAGCGAATATGCTTTTAGAAGAGAGAATGATAGGTCTGACTGGGAACCTATTAAGTATATTCCAAGAGAGATATTGAATGAATTAGGTGGAGGACCAATAATAGATGACTTTCCAAGAATATAAGAAATGAATCAATAAGACTAAAAGATTGGTATGATAAAATGAGTTATGGAAATAATAAACAGGACTGATGAATTTTGGATGGAGTTTTTTGACCCAACTGATGCCTACGAGGATTTATATGTTGATGAAAAAATGATTATCAAAGGAATATTTGATAATATGGGAATACATCATAAATACGTATTCAAATTTGAGTCTTTAGAGGAAATTTATCCGTATATACATGGTCGTATTTATGCATATAAAAATTTGCAAGAGGTAGATTTCAAGAGTATATTTTATGAGAAATACAACACAGATTCATTTTTGCAATATATCAACAGTTACATACAAAATTATGGAAATCTTTATTTAATAAAGGGAGATACATATTCTATCAAATTAGATACAAATGAAGAATAAAATTATCAAGATTATTAAATGGTATCTAATAATACATTTAGCTATATCGAGTATGCTTCTAATAGACTACGCTTTCTTTGTTAAAGAATCTACTAAAATTACATGGAAAGGTAGAGGTTATACTGTAACTAAGAG
>CALEBD010000261.1 GCA_937944945.1 uncultured Clostridium sp.
AAAGTCAGGGGGGAGAGTTTTGGTACAAAGCAATATTACTATAATAGTAATTTTCGTAATATATCTAGCTATGATGCTTGCAATAGGTCTTATTGCATATAAAAAGACTAGCAATACAGAAGATTACTTTTTAGGTGGAAGACAATTAGGAAGTTGGGTAGTATCCCTTAGCGCACAAGCATCAGATATGAGTGGATGGATGCTAATGGGACTACCGGGAGCTGCATATATTGCAGGATTAGAAGCAGGATGGATTGCATTAGGATTAACTATAGGGACTTATTTTAACTGGAAACTAGTAGCTAAAAGGCTTAGAAATTATACTGAAGTATGTAATGCAATAACAATTCCGCAATTTTTAGGGAATAGATATAGAGATAATCAAAATATACTGAGAATAGTCAGTTCGTTATTTATATTAATATTTTTCTTAGTATATACTGCATCAGCATTTGTTTCAGGTGGAAAATTATTTTCAACAGTATTTGGAATAGATTACACATTAGCTTTATTGATATGTGCTGTAGTAGTTGTATCGTATACTTTTGCAGGAGGATTCTTTGCAGTATGTTGGACAGATTTAGTTCAAGGGATTTTAATGTTTGTTGCTATAGTTGTTGTTCCTTGTGCTGCTGTAGTTAGTATGGGGGGAGTAGATGCAACAATAGCTAGAATAGAATCAGTTAATGTAAATATGCTAAATCCATTTATAACACTAGATGGAACACATATTGCTATGATAACTGTTATATCATCTCTTGCTTGGGGGCTTGGATATTTTGGGCAACCACATATATTAGTAAGATTTATGGGGATTGATGATGCAAAAAGTATTAAAAAGTCGAGATTAATAGCTATGGTATGGGTAGTATTCTCTTTAACAGCAGCAACTATGGTAGGCTTGCTAGGAAGGGTATTTTTAACTGAGGATTTAAGTAATTCTTCTGGGGAAACTGTATACATATTAATGGTTATGAAGATATTCCCGCTTGTTATAGCTGGTGTATTCTTAGCAGCAATACTTGCAGCAGTGATGAGTACAGCTGACTCTCAGCTATTAGTTACAGCTTCGGCGATAACTGAAGATTTTTATAAAGCAAAAATTAGACCACATGCAAGCGACAAAGAATTAATGATAGTAAGTAGACTTACAGTTATGGGAGTATCCATAATAGCTATACTTATAGCATTAAATCCTGATAATACAGTTTTGGGTCTTGTTGAAAATGCATGGGCAGGATTTGGAGCCACATTTGGACCAATTATGTTGTGCTCATTATTCTGGAAAAAAACAACTAGAAATGGAGCGATTGCTGGGATAGTAACAGGTGGAATTGTGACAATAGTTTGGAGAAATTTAGGGGTTATATATGGTGGAATATTTAGTCTATACGAAATAGTTCCTGGATTTATATTATCAGCAATAGCAATTTATTTAGTAAGTAAATTTGGACAAGAACCATCACAAGAAATCCAAGATGAATTTGAAAAGGTTAGAGAATTAAATAGAAATTGTTAATAAAAATAAGTTAATATAATATGAAAGCACAATCTAATGAACTATATAATATATAATTAGATTGTGCTTTTTTGATGTATAATTAAGATATAAGAAAGAATTTTATATGTAATCTAGGGGGGGATTTGTATGAATTTAGAACTTGATAAAAATTTAAAATATGTTTTTATCAAAGAAAAATACTTTGAAGATGTTCTTAAAACACAAGGAAAACTTACAACTATAGAAAAAAACTTTGGACATAAGTATGACAAAAAAAGAATTAAAGTAGTAAATCAAAAAAGTGGTTTAGTAGATGGAAAATTCTATGTAAGCTATAAATGGTGTGAGAGAATAGATTAAATAAAAAAGGATGATAAACTCATCCTTTTTTTATGCAAATTATTCAGTTAAACGACTGCCTTCTAATTTAGAAATAAATTTATGGAATAATTTATTAATCGGTGCCTTTAAGAATATATTTATAACAATTGATAATATAAGGAATATTAATAATACGCTTATATCTCTAGTTAAATTAGGCATATATACTCCTCCAATTGCTTCCCTCATTGCCGAAATACCATAAGTAAATGGCAAGAATGGATATATCATTTGGAAGAACTTTGGAGTTACTTGTATAGGGAATGTACCACCAGAACCAGCTACTTGAAGAACAAGTAAAATTACACCAACGGCTTTTCCTATATTTCCAAATATAGATACCAATGAATATACTATAAAGTTAAATACCGCACTTACAAATAAGGCTATCATCGTAAATAAGAGTGGATTATCCATATGAACCTTAAGTATAAAGATATTTCCAAGACTTACAATCAATGCCTGTATAAGTGCTATTGATAAGAATGTAAGTCCTCTACCTAGATAAACTTGGTAAGGTTTATATTCGTCGTCATCTTCACCTTTAACATGAACTTCTGTAGTTAAAAGTGATGTTAAAAGTAATATACCAACCCAAAGGCAAAGTGTAGTATAAAAAGGTGTCATTGAAGCACCGTAATTAGTCATAGGATATATAGTTTTTTGAACTATATCAACAGGAGATTTCAAGAAATCTACATTGGTCATGACATCATTTTTTAAGAAGTTTATAAGATCTTTTGTATCTTCACTGTTGTTTATTTTGCTTATAGCATCTATGAAATCATTTAATATAGCTTTTGCTTCAGGAATTTTTTCATTTGCAAGAGCTATAGTACCTTCTGCATTTTCTGAAAATCCTGAAAGGCTAGCTAATAAGCTTTTGACTTTAGGTATTTCAGCTTGTGCATTTTTTAATAATTCACCTACATTTTCAGAAACACCTATACCTTGATTAAGAATTTTATTTATAGGATTTTTTATAGTTGAATCATAGTTGTTAACTAAGTTTGATGTAATAGAATTAACATCATTTAGTAATGTAAGCATACTGTTTAATTTTGTTAAAGATGGTTGCTCATTTGCTTCAATTTGAGATTTTACTGTATTTAAAATATTTATTGAAGTTTCAAGCTTACTATTTATTGTATTTAATTTGTTTATAGAATCATTTAAATGTTGTCCATTTGTTATTTGATTTATTTTTGTTAAAAGGCCGACAATATTACTTGAAACATTGTGTAAATTATTTAATTTTGACGTTAAATCGTCTATACGTTGTGGTGCATCTTCATAATTTGAATTTATAGCTTCTATCAATGCTGAAGCACTATTTGCAGCTGAAGCAGATACACTATTTAAAATCTGTAAATCTCTTTTTATTATAGGGCCTAAATCACTTAGATTATTTTGTGTGTTTTGTAAAAATGAGCTTGCATCAGAAGACAAATCAGATGCTGTTGTAATAGTTTTTTCTATTAAAGGCATATTCTTATTTAAGCTATTTATTACACCATTCATTTTTTCTATAGATTCAGAGCCATATTTTACAGTGTTATCAATTGTTGCAAACTTATTTTTAACATCTATCAGAGATGTTTCGATTTTTGTCAACTTTGGCAACTCTTCTTGTAATTTTACACCAGTATCGTTTAGTAAAGTAAATGCTATTTCACCAACAGTTTTTATAAATTCACTATTTACTTGACTTTGAATTGATGAAGCGCCTTTATCAGTTATTTTAGGGGCGATTGCATTTATCTTTTCATTTACCGAGTATATAATTTTAGCTTTTGTTGTTTTTTTAGATAAGATTGATGCTAAATCCTCTGAAAAATTGCTTGGGATTTCGATTGTTGCATAATATTTTCCGTTTTCAAGTCCCTTTTTAGCATAATCTGAATTTACAAATTCCCATCCAAGGGCGTCGTTGTCTTTTAATTTTTTTACTACTTGATCACCTACATTTATGTTTTTATCAGATAAAGTTGTACCTTTATCTTTATTTACTACAGCAATTGGAATATTTCCAGTATTTCCATATGGATCCCAAGATGCATAAATATTAAACCATGCATAAAGTGAAGGTAAAATACAAAGAGCTAATACGACAATTAAAAGAGCAAAATTAGTAAATATAT
>CALEBD010000262.1 GCA_937944945.1 uncultured Clostridium sp.
GACTTGTTCTTTATTTATTAATATATCTAGTTTTACTAGTGTAGATGGAACATATCCTTTCATTTCAAAGTCTAATGAACCATATCCTCTTGTTCTAGATTTTAATGCATCAAAGAAATCGTATATAACTTCATTTAGTGGTAAATCGTAATGTAACATAACTCTCTTAGGATCTATATACTCCATATTATGCATAGTTCCACGTCTCTCTTGACATAATTCCATTACTATACCAACAAAGTCTTTTGGAGCTATTATATCAGCTTTTACTATTGGTTCTTCTATCATTTTTATTTCTGATGGGTCTGGTAAGTTAGTTGGGTTTTGTATCATAACTACTTCACCAGTATTCTTAGTTACTCTGTATATAACAGATGGAGCTGTTGTTACTAGGTTTAAGTTGAATTCTCTTTCTAGTCTCTCTTCTATTATTTCTAAGTGTAATAATCCTAAGAATCCACATCTAAATCCGAACCCTAATGCTGCAGAAGTTTCAAGTTCAAATTCTAATGCTGCATCGTTTACTTGTAATTTTTCTAATGCATCTTTAACATTTTCATATTTTTCACCTTCACCTGGATAAATACCACAGTAAACCATTGGTGTAGCTTTTTTGTATCCTGGAAGTGCTTCTTCTGTAGGTCTTGATGCATCTGTTATAGTATCACCAACATGACAACTTCTTATATCTTTTATACTCGCTGCTATATATCCAACATCTCCAGCTTGAAGGCTATCAAGTTCAGTTGGATGTGGAGCCATAACCCCTACTTCTGTAACTTCGAATTTCTTTTTAGTATTCATCATCTCGATTGTCATACCTTTTTTAACTTCACCTTCGAATACTCTAACATATGCTACAACACCTTTATAAGCATCATAGTATGAGTCGAATATTAAAGCTTTTAATGGTTTTTCTATATCACCTTCTGGAGCAGGTATATTATTTACTATATCTTCTAATACGTCTTGTATATTTAAACCACTTTTAGCTGATACTAATGGAGCTTCACTAGCATCAAGCCCTATAATATCTTCTATTTCTTCTTTTATTTCGTCTGGTCTAGCACTTGGAAGATCTATTTTATTTATTACTGGTAATATTTCTAAATCTTGATCTAATGCTAAATATACATTTGCTAATGTTTGTGCTTCTACACCTTGAGCAGCGTCTACTACTAATAGAGCTCCTTCACACGCAGCTAAACTTCTTGATACCTCATAATTGAAGTCGACATGACCTGGAGTATCTATTAAGTTTAGATAGTACTCATTTCCATCCTTAGCGTTGTATTTTAATCTTATATTTTGTAATTTGAT
>CALEBD010000263.1 GCA_937944945.1 uncultured Clostridium sp.
CTAAAGGAAGCCGCGCGCGGTTTTCCTATACAAACCAGCCGGTCATATGAGAAGGTAATTTTATGAAGAAAAGAATAGATGTTTTATTAGTTGAACAAGGATTTTTTGAGAGTAGAGAAAAAGCAAAAAGATCTATAATGGCTGGATTAGTATTTGTAAATAATCAAAAATGCGACAAAGCAGGTACAGAAGTAAATACTGATGCCAAAATAGAAGTAAAAGGAAATCCAATACCTTATGTAAGTAGAGGTGGATTAAAATTAGAAAAGCAATGAAAAACTTTGATATAACTTTACAAGATAAAGTTTGTATGGATATAGGTGCATCGACTGGTGGATTTACTGACTGTATGCTTCAAAATGGAGCTAGAAAAGTATTTTCAATAGATGTAGGTTATGGACAATTAGCTTGGAAATTAAGACAAGACGAGAGAGTTGTCTGCATGGAAAGAACTAATATAAGATATGTAACAATAGAAGACACTAAAGAGTTTGCAGATTTTGCATCTATAGATGTATCATTTATATCTTTAAAATTAGTACTTCCAGTTGCACATAACTTAATTAGCCCAGGTGGAGAAATCGTAGCACTTATAAAACCTCAATTCGAAGCAGGTAAAGATAAAGTAGGTAAAAAAGGTGTAGTTAGAGAAAAATCAACACATATAGAAGTAATCGAAATGGTTTCAAAATTTGCTGTAGAAACTGGATTCTCTATATTAAACCTAGATTATTCACCTATTAAAGGACCAGAAGGTAATATAGAATACCTTATTCACTTAAAAAATAGCAATGAAGGTTATACATTTAATGAAGAAGACTATAAAGAAAAAGTAATTAAAGTTGTGGAAGATTCACACAAATTAAATCATTAATCAAAAATTAGTCGAGAAAGAGGGGGTTTACTATGATCCTTGAAATGTATATGAAAAATTGCGCTTTAATTGAGGAGTCTAGACTAACTATAAATAACGGTTTAAATATATTAACAGGGGAAACAGGAGCAGGAAAATCTATAATTATTGAAGCACTTGGTTTATGTCTTGGAGAAAAATACGACAGGTCCTTTTTAAGAAAGGGCACTGATAAAGGTATTTGTGAAATAGTAGTTTCATCACAAAGCTCCAATTTAAAAGAAGTCTTAGATAAATATGATATTGATTATGAAGACAATCAAATTATAATTACTAGAGTTATGTATGCAGACGGAAAGAGTGTAGCAAGAATAAATGGACGAACTGTCAAGATTTCAATACTTAAAGAAGTTGCATGTACAATAGTTGATTTACATAGCCAACATCAAAATCAGCTTCTATTTAATAAAGATACACATATTAAATTTTTAGATTTATTTGGAGAAAAAGACATTGAACCTTTAAAATCTAATTATAAAGAATCATACAACCAATTTAATAAAATAAAAAAAGAGTTAAATGATTTAAATGAAAATAAAGATGAGATGGAAATTCAAAGAGAAATTGATTTAATAAAATTTCAAATTAATGAAATCGATGAAGCTAATTTAAATGAAGAAGAATACGATGCTCTAAAAGCTCAACGAGAACTATGTAGAAATAGTGAAAAGATATATAATAATTTAAGCCTTTCATATCAAAAATTATATGAAGGGGATGTAAACGCCGTTGACTTAATAGGAATGGCAGCAAAAGAGCTAGCTGATATTGCTTCTTATGACAAGAATATAAGCGAGTATAGTGAAAATATAGAGAGAATTATGTACGAACTTCAAGATATTTCTAGGGAAATAAGAGACTATAAAGAAAATATAAGTTTTAATCCTTATGAGATGGAAGAAATCGAACAGAGAATAGACCAAATTAACAACTTAAGAAGAAAATATGGAAGTTCTGTAACAGAAATATTTGAATATAGACAAAAAATACAAGATAGATTAGATGAAATTTTAAATAGAGATGAAAAAGTTGCATCCTTAAAATTAGAACTAGAAAAGTTAGAATCTGTTCTTTACGATAAATCTAAGCAAATAAGTAAGGCAAGACAAGATGTAGCTATACAACTACAAGATGTTTTAATAAAAGAGCTTCACAGCTTAAATATGAAAAATGTATCATTCCAAGTTGATTTTAAAGAAATAGCATTTAATCAAAATGGATGTGATGATGTAGAATTTATGGCATCATTCAACTTAGGAGAAGATATAAAGCCAATATATAAAGTAGCATCTGGTGGAGAAATGTCTAGATTTATGCTCGCATTTAAAACAATACTAGCAGATATAGATGAAATAGATACATTAGTATTTGATGAAATAGATACAGGTATAAGTGGTATAGCAGCTCAAATTGTAGGAGAAAAATTATCTAAAATAGGTAAGAAAAAACAAGTTATATGTATAACACATCTTCCTCAAATAGCGGCTAATGGACATACTCATTATAGAATCGAAAAAAATACATCTAATGATAGAACATATACAAATATAAAAGAATTGACATTTGATGAGAGAATAGATGAAATTGCTAGATTAATAGCAGGGAATAATATAACTGAAAAGACTATTGAGCATGCTCATGAAATAATTGAACTAGCTCAATTGAATTAATATATAAGGTCTCTATTAATTTAAAATAGGGATCTTTTTTAAAATTAATGAATAAATAATAAAAAAATACAAAACATAATATATGCTATTGTGAATTAGAGGTGATTTATATAAAAAGGATATATTTAGTTGTATTTATATTATTGTTCAGTATT
>CALEBD010000264.1 GCA_937944945.1 uncultured Clostridium sp.
AGCAAATCCCAAAGACTTCAGTAGACCCAAATATAAAGAAGCAATTAGTAGCCCCAGATGGTAAGTTGTACATGGCTCTTGACTACTCTCAAGCAGAGTTAAGAATCATGGCTCACCTTTCAGGAGATGAGACTTATCTTGAGGCATTTGCTAAGGGTCAGGACCCTCACCTTGCTATTGCAGCAAAGAAGTATGGGGTATCATATGAGGAAGCATATAAAGCTTACAGTGATGAACAACACCCAGATCATAATCTTTGGAAGAACCGAAGAAAGCAGGCAAAACAGATTTGCTTCGGTATTATCTATGGTATTCAGAAGAAACTGCTTGCAGTTAAATTGTCAGATCCAAAAGCTGGTATTATTGTAACACCAGATGAAGCTCAGCAGCAGTTAAATGAATTCTTCTATGAACATCCTAAGATTAAAAAGTTCATGATTCATCAAGAAAAGGTATTGATTAAGCATGGGTATATAAAATCTTTGTTCGGAAGAAAGAGAAGGTTACCTCAGGTATATTCCGATAATGAACAAGAAGCAGCATACGCAGTACGATTATCGGTTAATATGCCATGTCAATCAGCAGCATCTGATATGAACTTATTTGCTTCAGTATTAAACTATTGGAAAATGAGACAAGGTAAGTTGCCATTTATGCAAGAGACTTGTAATGTTCACGATGCTACCTACTATTTGGTGAGGCCAGAATATATAAATACATGGGTAGTACATGAAATATGGGAAACTTGTCGTAACCCTAATACAAAAGAATATTTTAACTTTCAGATAGACGACGTCAATATGAGCATGGATTTTGTTATAGGACGTTCAATGGCAGAGGAATTACCATTTATACCCGGTTATGATTATAGGAAAATGCTTAAACCAGATTTTAATCCAGATGAGTACTTAGAAGAACATCGTAAGTACAGAGGTATTGAAATAGAAGATTACCCTAAGTTGTATCCAGAAGAGATAGCTAGGAATAAAATGGAATTTGAGAAAAGGATATATGAAAGGTAATATACCATACTTTGATTGTTATCATGTTACAAGAAGTGGTGATGTATACTCCAAGTATAAAGACAAAGTTACTTGGAGGAAAATGGCTAAGAGAAAGAAGAATAATGGTTACATTATAGTAAGCTTAAGAAATAACGATGGGGTTAAGTATACATTTAACATACATAGGTTAGTAGCTGAAACTTATATACCTAACCCAGATAATAAGCCATGTGTAGGTCATAAAGACAATAATAGGGAAAACAATACAGTAGAAAACTTATACTGGTGTACTCATAAAGAAAATACTAAACAATGTATAGATGATGGTAGATTTAATATACCAAGCCAAAAGTTAAATGATGAGTCTATAAATAGTATGATAGAAGATTATGAAAGTGGTATGAGTAACATACAGATAAAGGCCAAATACAAAATAAGTATTATGACCATGTATAAATACTTCAACGAAAGAGGTGTTATATGGAAAAAAGTCAAAAGGTAGTACGGTTATCCCAGATTAAGAAAAATACCTTGAAGATACTTTTTCAAGGGAAGACCTATGAGATTGATTTAGATCAGGAGCTCATGATTGATGAGAACTTGGTTAATCAGTCTTTAAGAAAGAGCCCTTCTAATTATGCTTTACTTGTAATGGTTAGGGATAGGCTTATCTATAAAAGGGATAAGCTTGAAAAAGCCAAAGATCAAGCATATAGCAAGGCATGGCTTTATTATAAGGAGTCAGGTAATGTAAATAATGAGGCAGCTTCACATAAGGCAGAAAATAATAAAGCCTATCAAGGAGCTTTGAAAAGGTATATGAAGGCAGAATACAATGCAAATAAGTTCATTGGAATATGTCGTGCATACGAGTCAAGAGAAAACATATTGAGAACTGTATCAGCTAACTTACGTAAACAACAGTAACTATGTCAAAAGTAGAATTAAACCTTCTTTCAGTAGAAGAAGCAAAATGGTTAAACGAAAAACTGAAAGGTGTAGGAACACCAACAGGTGGGAGAGTATTAATTGTATCACCGAAGGTAACATCAGAGACTAAAACACAGAGTGGTCTTTATATTCCACAAGATCATGATAAAGATACTGTACCACGTAAAGGAGTAGTAATTCAAGTTGGGTATATTACCAAAGAACAGGAAGTAGATTATCCAGGTCTTCAGGTTGGTGCA
>CALEBD010000265.1 GCA_937944945.1 uncultured Clostridium sp.
TCCCAGATAATGAGGATGTCAATTCATTGGGTAAGCGTAGGACTTTAGAATATGTACGAGAGACGACATATCAGACTTATCAAGAACTTTTAACTATAAAATCACAGTTAAAATTATAATGGCACAACGAGAACCTTCTATACATATCTCTAAAACTTTATTCCGTAAATTATGGAATGAAATGGGTGATATGGTATCTGAGGAATTTGTAGATAAGTTTTTTACAAGAGCCAGGCAATATTCTTTAGATCATAGATCAGTAGTTGGGGAAAATAAACCTGTAAGAAAAAAGGCTATCAGTAGAACTTCAAGTAGTATAGGAGATGCTAATTTATTAGCCGATATTATATACTCTACTAGAATACAACTAAAACATATAGGAGTAACTAAAATAAAGCAAACAGATTTACAATGGGCATCAATAAAAGAGTTGGTACCTGTTGTAAATGAGTTCTGTCAGAAGTATGGATTTGAACCTCGCCATGGTTATATTGAATTTGTAACTACTGGCCTTAAACTTATGGCTCAGGCAAAGAGGGTTAATTATAACTTCTGTGCTAATTGGTTACATCAAAGAGTTAATTGGATAATTGAGATATATGATTCTGAGATAGAAGTTAAAGAGGATAAATATCCAGAATATACTAGAGAGGTATATGAGAACTATACAAAGGAAATCCTCGACAGAATAGGTATCAACAATACTTATGATAAGAATCCTCAAGAATATGTATGGTTTGTAAGGGCAAGGAAACTTGCAGATGAAATAGGGGTTGACTATGAAACTTTTGTTCAAGCCCAATTCTATGCTCTTGAATTCTGTAATGGTATACCTAAGATAGAAGATCTATCAAATGATAAGGCCCGTCAAAGAGTAATTAATTATATGGCTAAATTTAATATTGTATCCCGACCTAAATCAGAACATGTAGATTGGGATGCCTTTAAAAGATAAGATATGAAAAGGTATGATCCGATGGTAGAAGCAGTTAAACCATTATTTGTGTTATACGTAGTAGCTATAATAATTGGTTTGATATTAGGTATTATTTGTTGGATATTTGATATAAGAATATGATAACTATAACTATCAAGAACTGTAATGTTTGTGAGATTTCTGGCCCAGCTAAATTCACAAACAAATTATATGAGGCTTTCAGGATCAAGCATCCCGATGCTTGGCATATAATGATGTATAGTAGGGCAAAAAATTGGGATGGTTATGTAAAGTATATCTCAGATTATGGTCAATTCAAGATAGGCCTATTAAATAGGGTTTATAATGAATGCTGTAAAATGGGACAAAAAGTAAAAATTATAGATAATAGACCACCGTTAGGAATTAAACCAGTAATTCCAGATGTACTGGGAGATAAAAATCTACGGGAAGTACAAAAAGAAGCTCTAGAAAAGATATTAAATAACCGTGTAGGGAATATTCCATTCCTTATTTGTGCATCTGACTTAGCAGTTAATTTTGGTAAGACCCTTATATTTTGTGGGTTACATCAAGCCTTTAATAGGGAGTTGAAAACTGTATTGTTATTAAACAGTGCAGATTTGTTTAAGCAATTCAAAAAGGAGATTCCAGAGTTGTTACCAGGTGAAAACATATCATTCATTCAGGGAAGTAAATGCAATAACTGGGGTAATTTCAATGTGTGCATGGTTCAATCATTATCCTCTAACATAAAAAAGTACCAAAGATTCCTATCAGAAATTGATATGGTACTCATTGATGAGGCTGATGTCATAGATAACAAAACTTATAAAACTGTAATACAGCACTTATACAATTCTAGAATAAGGATAGGATTGAGTGGTACAATTTACATGAGTGATCAAAAGAAAAAATTGATACATAACTTGAATATCATGTCTTTCATCGGTGATAAAGTTAACCAAGTTAAACTTGTTGATATGATAGAGAAAGGATATTCTACTCCCATTACTTGTAAATTGGTATATGCTCCATTCAAGTATTCTAAAGAAGTTGACTATCCAACAGAATACAAAGAAGTGATATGTGATAATAAAGAAGCTTGGAAATTTTCTCTTGATCGTACCAAATACAATCTGAAGAGAAAGAGATTGCCAGCTCTTATTGTATGTAAGTTCATAGATCATTGTGAAAATCTTTACAAGTATTACGTTAAACATCTTGGAAATAATTACAGTATACAATATGTACATCACAAGACAAAAGGGCGTGATAAAATTCTACAAGATTTCAGGGAAGGGAGAATTGATGTGCTAATTGCTACTACAATCATTTCTAGAGGTCAAAATTTCCCTGAATTGAAATATCTTCAGAATACTGCATCAATGGATTCTAATGAAAAATCAATACAGATATTGGGACGTCTTGCAAGAACTCACATGAATAAAAAGAAAGCTTATTTAGATGACCTTCAATTTCCCGGTCATTATCTTAAAAGGCATGCCAATCATAGAAGAATGTATTATCAGAAAGAAAATCTAAGGGTAATCAAGGTGGAAGGATAATACGCACGCGTATGCGTATATACTTACCTGTATATCTCTATTAGTATTTAGTATACTAAATACTAATAGAGGTTTATATAGCTAAAGCTATATAAACTTATACTTTCTATACTTACTAAAGTAGGTATTTAAGCTAAAGCTTAATAATGCGCACACACGCACGCATAAGGGATTGCCTGAAAGTTAGTACATATACTATTCTACATCAATGAAACCAAAAAACCTATTAACTACTGAACGATATCAAAACACTCAAATATATGGCTAAGAAAAAGAAAGACAAACTTAAAGATGCCAGGGAAGAACTAGAAACTGGTGATATCCTTGAACCCATGGATATCTCTAAGTTGGGAACAAATGGAGATCCATGTTTTGGTAAGCATTATGACCTTTCAACCAAGGAATGTAAGATGTGTGGGGATTCAGAACTATGTTGTATCAAGTTCACAGCTCTCATGGGTAAAACCCGTAAGGAGTTGGAAGCAGATACTCAGTTTAAGGATTTGGAACCACTGATTGATATGGCAGGTTGCAAGAAGTATTACAGAAAGTTAGTAAGGGATAAACTTAGTAAGAGAGAAATACTAGACAAGCTTCAGAATAAATTCGAATTATCCCGTAAAGAAGTAAGAGATTTATATCGTAAATTTAACAGTAAATAACATGATTCAATTAGAGTTCACAAAGATTCGGGATGTTAAATCACCCAACCGAGCAAATGAGGGTGATGCAGGTTTAGATTTTTATGTACCTAAGTTATCAGAAAAGGATATACTTAGAGTAGGGGAAAAAGATTTACGTGATATGGTTGGTATCAATCGTAAAATGTATAGTAAAGGTTATATCAAGTTCAATGGTATTGGAACAGATGATCTTTATGTAATCATTAAACCTCATGGAAGATTGCTTATCCCATCAGGAATAAAGGTATTGATTAACCCAAAAGAATCCATGTTAATGGCAGCAAATAAGTCTGGGGTTGCTACCAAAGATGGATTAACATTCACTGCAGAAATTGTGGATAGTCCTTATACTGGTGAGATGCACATAGGTATACAAAACAATTCACCTGAAGAAGTATGGATACCTCTTCAACAGGATAAGAAGATAATGCAGTTCATACATGTTCCAATCCTACTTTCAAATCCCATAGAGATACCTAATGAGGAGTATGAAAAGAAAGCAAAGGACTGGGGAACAAGAGGAGACAAAGGATTTGGTGCACACGATAACAAATAAGAAGATGGACTCGAGGGACATAATTCAGGAACCTGGTATCATACCTGGTGATAAGTATTTGGAAGAGATATACTCTATGCAAAAAGAACTGTTATCTGGTTATATAGGCATAGAGGGATTACCACAATACCCAATAGACATAAATACTAAGGCATCACAATCCTTGTTGAAGGATTTCACTGCTAGAGTGGTAGAGGAATTATCAGAGGGATATGAATCATTCCAAGCTATCAGTGAAAGTATGAGTAAAAATCATTGGAAGTTAGCTAATGGTAATTGTGAAGACTCAATCTACATTGAATTGTTAAACAATCTTCAAAATGCCAATGAAGAGAATGCAGATGCAATACACTTCTTTGTAGAGTTGCTAATATATGCAAATGTAGGTCCAGATGACATTATGTCATATATGGAGAAGTATGCTAAGGATAATCACTTCAATAAGATTGAAATTGATAGTTTCAATGAAATGAGAGGTGATGTATTATCTCCTGCTCAGAATATGGGAGTGAAATGGTTGATGGATGAGGGTAATATTGATGTTACACTTAATCATCAAAAGATAGATCTCTTAAAGTGGTATGAGAATAAAGATAGTGGATCTTTACCTGAATACAACATAAACTTATTAGTTGGTGGTAGGATGTATAACTATGAGGACTATGAAATTCAATATCCATACATACTGTGGAAGATAACCCATCACCTTAACATTGCTCGTAACTTTTTGAAGAATAAGCCTTGGAAGCAATCTCAGGTAATGACTCAAGAGTTAAAGTACCAGGCTGAATTAGTGAAGGCATTCATATATTTCTGTGGATACCTTGGATGGATAGGTATGGATTCAAAGGAAGTATTCTATATCTACTTCAAGAAGAATCACGTTAATATGTTCCGTCAAAAGTCGAAGTATTAATATGAACATAGTAAAGAGCAATAGGCCAGTAGATGCTTGGGAGCAAATACTTGAAAATTTTTTGGTTAAGAAACCAGAATGGTTTGGTGAAGGAATAGGGTATAACTTAACAGATTCATTATTCACTTATGATCTGGTAGTAGAGATATCAGAAGCTAAGTTTGATCCAGAATTTGATTTTGGTAAGTTATTTGGATATACAGCTACTAAGTGGACTGGATTAATAACTAATTACCTTGATCTTGATATTCTTGATCAGGCAAAGTTAATGATAAGGAAGTTAGAGGAGAATAAGGCAGTAAATAAGAATTATCACATCGGTTTCCATTTTGCTGACAATCATGGCAGTGGAAAAGGATGCTTGGTTGGAGGTATATTCTCCCGTAAGATTGGGGTTGATAATCCCGAGGTGACGGTAATCATACGTTCATCAGAAATAGTTACAAGGTTGCCTATAGACATGTTGTTGTTCTGTCGTATGGGACAGTACATTTATGGTCATGATAATTTCTCATTGAAGTTAGTTATCAAGGCTGCTTGGGCAAATGATACTACTATACTTCTATATCAGAACATAAAGGACTTAAAAGAGTTCTTGAAAGAAAACTGTAATGATGAGGCTCGTAGGAAAAAGATACGTAAGTCACTGAAAAAATTAATGACAAGTGATGAGGCTAGTTATAAAACCTATGGCAACAGTTTTAGAGCTTTCAAAGTACTTAGGAAAGATTTAGGATATAAGCAAAAATCAATGTTGGCCTCTGACTTAGAAATTGGAGATTGGGATGGAATTCCATTACCAGAGGTATGTCCATCAATTCTAAAGCGTAACATGATAAAGAAGACATATCTTAAGTTCACAGAGAAGTATGGCCTTAAACTAAAGTTGGAAGAGAATACAGAGAAGAAAAAGAAAAAGTTGATATCATTCTCTTCACCTGATGAAGATGATATGGATGATAACGAACCAATAGCTGAGGCTAATGAGTAAGTTAAAAGTAAAGAATAACCTGTTAGTGTTCCGAAATAGCATGAAAGCTTGGGAGGGGCTTAACAGGTTATTCTTATTCAATATTCCCGGTTTGGATATTGAAAGAATTGGTAAAGCTCAATATATAAATGATTTGGTTATTTATATTAAAGAACCTCTAGTAGACCCGGAATTTGATTTTGGAAGGCACTTTAATTATACATCTGCTAAATGGAAATCTTTGATAGCTAATTATATAGATGAGAATTCAATGATTGATCTGAGACAAGAAGTGGTGAGATCATTGAATTCAAGAAAGATTTTCAACATAGGGTATCAGTTTGATAATAAGCATGCACATGGAAAGAATTGTTTATTATCATTGACAGTATCAAAGAAAGCTGGTATGGATTATCCCATGATAACGGTATTCATGAGGGCTTCTGAAGTAACTAAAAGACTAATATGTGATCTTTTATTAATACAAAGAATTGGTGAATACATATTCACTGGGGATAAATTCTGTATATCAATACACTTTAGTCAGATATTCAATGATGATACGGTATTATTGATGTACCATGCTCATGAGGATCTATTAAAGCTTAGTGATAGAATTGGTATATATGATAGTAATTGGTATGATAGGCTGAAGTATCTACTAAAAGTAGATCCCGATAAGATAAAGTATAAGGTACATAAAAGAGCATTGAAAGTACTTAGGCCAGAATTATTCAAATATCCAAAAACTCTGGCAAAAGATTGTACACTTGGTAATGAAGACTGGCTACCTTTCTAAGAAAGGGAAGTCTATTGAATTGCAAACATAAAAAAAATTATAACCATGAGAATATATTCAAATCCCTACGAATTGATGTCTGAGACTGCCCGTAATATATGGGAGATGGGTACAGAGGTAAAACCAAAAACTTACCAAAACAGAGTAATAGAAGGCAAAGATGAGTTCATAACTAAAGAGCTTATTTGTGAACAATATTGCTTAACTCACATGGATGATCCATCTCCATTATTTGTATTTACCCAATCTAAAGATTGGGCAGATGCCGAATTTAAAGAGAGAATTAGTGGAGTAATGGAAAATCCAGGTAAAGCTTGGGAATTACGTAAAGATATCTGGGAAGAGTTCTTAGTAAATGGGTTCTTTGATTATACCTATGCTGAACGTATGAATGAGACAGTTTCATATAAAGGCAAGGCATTTTCTAAAATAGAAGCAATTATAGAGTTGTTAAAAACAGACAACGATACTAGAAAAGCCATACTAAATATATATGGTGAGGATGGTTTTAATGAGGATTGTGATTCAAACTATCTTGGTGGTGAACATAGAATACCATGTTCAATGTATTATGATTTCCTTATCCGGGAGAATGCCAGAGGAGAAAAGCAATTAAATATTTGCTATCACCAAAGATCATCCGATTTTGTAACTCATTTCGGAAATGATGTATATTTGGCATGGAGACTGATGGAATATGTAGCTAGTGAAGTAGGAATTAAACCTGGATATTTATATCATACTATTGATAGTTTGCATAGCTATAAAAAAGATTGGGTTAAGCTTAAGACATCAATCCAAACTGAATTGAGATAACCTCAGAGGGTAATTGGTAATTGAAATGATGTTTTGTTCTGGGAATCGAGTTTAGTAGTGAAGAAATTACCATTACCCTCACAAGGGCCCATAGCTCAGTTGGTCAGAGCAGCGGACTCATAATCCGAAGGTCGGGGGTTCAAACCCCTCTGGGCCCACCAAGGATTTTCTTATTTTGCGCGTGGACAACAGTCCTGGTAAATTCAGAGGTACTAGACAGTAGTGATACAGGCTGGTACCAATTACGGG
>CALEBD010000266.1 GCA_937944945.1 uncultured Clostridium sp.
TTTTTTTAAACGATATCAAGAAAACGTTTTTAAGTTATTGAAGTGGATATTTTATTCATACGCAATCGTTAATTTTATATCATTCCAATTCTAAAATCTTACTAATTTAAGTATTAATCAATCCATACAAAATACAAACTATCAATTCTTTAATAATAGGGGGACAAAATGGAAACAGCAAAACAAATCAACTATAACCGTGCCAAGACATGGCAAATAGGGTGCTTTGCATTCAACAATACAGCAACAAATGTAATAATGCTTTTAATGGGGTATGTTTCTTATTATGCAACAGGTGTTGTAGGATTATCAGTAGTATTAGTATCATCACTTCTAACATCAATGCGTATGTTTGATGCTATCACAGACCCAATAATAGGATTTATAATTGATAAGACAAACGGTAAATTTGGTAAATTTAGACCTATGATACTTATAGGTTATTCTATAATGGCAGTAAGTATATTGACAATGTATAATACTCTACACTTATTCCCAGAAAATCTAAAAATGATTGGGTTTATAGTATTTTACGCTCTATATATAATCGGATATACGTTCCAAACAGCTTGTACTAAGGCTGGACAAGCTTGTTTAACAAATGATCCATCTCAAAGACCTTTATTCACTAGATTCGACAGTATTTATAACTTATTTATATTTGCAGCTGGTGCTCAATACGCATCTGGATATATAGCTCCTAAATATGGTGGATTTACATTCCAAGCAATGCAAGAATTCTCACTAACATTTATATTAATATCAGGTGTATTAACTGCATTAGCAATTACAGGTATATGGTCTAAAGATAGAATAGAGTTCTTTGGTACTGGTAAAAAAGCTCCTAAAGTTAAATTTAGAGATTATGTAAGTGTTTTAAAAGGAAATCGTCCATTACAAATGCTTGTTGTATCTGCAGCTACTGATAAATTAGCAATACAAGCAGGTAATAACTCAACTGTTATGGTAATGTTATATGGTATAGTAATGGGTAACTATGGACTATATGGTAAAATGTCTATGATAACAATGATTCCATCATTTATAATGATATTAATCGGAACAAAATATGCTTCTAAATTTGGTTCTAAAAAAGCATTAGTTAGATTTACATGGTTATGTATCTTAACTTATATAGGTGCATTTGCTTTACTAGTATTCGGAGATCCAACTCAAATCTCTCTAGATAACTTCGGAATGATGACTGTTTTATGGATAACTTTAGTGTGCTTAGGTAAAGGATTCGGTTCAATATCTGGTGGTATAGTTATACCTATGATAGCTGACTGTGCAGATTATGAAACTTATTTAACAGGAAGATATGTACCTGGTATGATGGGAACTTTATTCTCATTCGTTGATAAAATGATATCATCCTTTGGTACAACTATAGTTGGTCTTGCTGTTGCATATAGGATATACTTCTGCAATGCCTCAAGTTGGAGATGCTTATACTCCTGGTGTATTCTGGGTGACAGTTGGATTATACATAGGAATGCCAATGTTAGGATGGATTGCTTCACTAATAGCTATGAAATTCTATGAATTAGATGATGAAAAAATGAAAGAAGTACAAGAAAAAATAGCTGAAATAAAATTAGCTGCTAAAGAGGAATACGAAGCTTTAGCATAAAAATTTTAATAAAAAAGGGAGTGTTGCAAAATAGTATAAAAACTATTTTGCAATACTCCCTTTCTTTTAGTTTTATAATAAACTCTCTTTTTTTTAATCTATTCTGTGTACATTATATATTATTAAGCTACTGTTTCCTCTTTATTTGACTCTTCTAAAGCTTTTTTCTCTTTATGTTTAGCTATCATATCTATTACTCTATCTACTAATAATCCATTTACTATTACAGCTATTAATGAATAGAATCCTTTGTTTAGTCCGAAAGTAAATGCACCAGCTACAACAACGAATAAATCTACCATTAATAAAGCTATTCCTATATTAAAGTTTGTATATTTATTTAATATTTTAGCTAATATATCAGTTCCACCCGTAGATGCATTTATTGAAAATGCTATTGCAAGACCTGTTCCTATTATTAAAGTCCCACATAAAACTGCTAAAGCTAAATTAGTTGTTAATGCATAACTATGCATTACTTTTTCCATAAAGTCCATTACAAATGATAATGCAAAACTTGCGTATATAGTTTTTGCACCAAAGTCGCTACCAATTAATAAAAACGCTATTGCAAATAATATTAAATTACCTAAAAATACTAGAGTTCCTATTGATAGTGCTGGTACATAATGATTTATAACTAATGATAAACCACTTAACCCGCCTCCTGCTATATCGTTAGGTGAGTAAAAATATTGAAGCCCAAAAGCAACTAATATTACACCAACTGTCACTATAAAATACTCTTTTATAGCTTTTGCTATGTCATATTTCTTCATAACTATATTCTCCCTTTTTGTTGTCTAAATTTATATAATTTAATGCATACAATATATGATAACAAATTAAATTGTTTTTTCATAGTTATATTTTTTTGTAGAACTTACAAATTTTAAAATCTCATGAATATAATAATAAATTATATAGTTATACAAATAAAATCATTTAATTTAACTATGGTTTCGAGTTTAAACATAAAAAAATCCAAATCTAAGATATAATATCTGATTTGGATTTTTTATATTAATATTTATTTTTACAAATAAATTATATTAAATTTTCTTTAGCATATGCTAATCTTTTTAAGCAAAGATCTTTACCTAATATAACCATAGTTTTAGCTAAATCTCCACCGTGCATTTGCCCTGTAAGAGGTATTCTAGTACCCATGTATAGGTTTTTACCTTTTATTTTGTATTCTTTTTGGATAGATTTTAATATAGCTTGTACTGTTTCTTCAGTTAAAACATCTACTTCTGATATTTTTTCTTCTAAAGCATTAACTAAAGTAGGTATGTGTTCCATTTTTAAGAATTCTGCACCTTCTTCAGTTTCAACTTCTACTTTATCTCCAAAGAATATTGATATATGGTCAGTTATTTCTTTTACAAAGTGTAATTTTTCTTTTAATAAAGATACTATTGATTTTAAGAAGTCGTATTTTTCTTCAGCTTCTTCAGCAGTTACATATCCAGCTTCAACGATGAATGGTATAGCTAATTTAGTTAAAACATCATCATCTCCATCTTTCATGTAGTGTTGGTTGACCCAGTTTAATTTTTCTGTGTCAAATACTCCACCACTTTTTGAAACTCTTTCTATAGAGAATGCTTGTTCTAATTCTTCCATAGAGAATATTTCTTTGTTTTCTTCTGGAGACCAACCAACTAATGCAACATAGTTAACTAATCCTTCTGGTAAGTATCCTTTTTTCTTGAAGTCTTCTACTGCAACGTCACCATGTCTCTTACTTAATTTTTTCTTTTCTTTATTAAGTATGTTTGGTAAGTGAACGAATTTTGGAGCTTCCCATCCGAATGCTTCGTATAAGTAAACGTGTTTTGGAGTTGAAGAAACCCATTCTTCCCCTCTTATTACGTGAGTTATTTTCATTAGATGGTCATCAACTACAACTGCAAAGTGGTAAGTTGGGAATCCATCAGTTTTTATTAATACTTGATCATCTAAGTCGTTAGTGTTGAATTCAGTTTCTCCTCTAACTAAATCTGTAAATCTTATTACGTGATTTTCTGGTAATTTTAATCTTATTACATATGGTTCACCAGCAGCTATTTTAGCGTCTATTTCTTCTTGAGTTAAATCTCTACAGTGACCATCGTATCTTGGAGTTTCACCAGCTTCTTTTTGTTTTTCTCTTACTTCGTCTAATCTTTCTTTTGTACAGAAGCAGTAGTATGCTTTTCCGCTATCTAATAATTCTTTTATATATTGTTGGTATATATCTAATCTTTCTGATTGTATGTATGGTCCATATTCACCTTTTTGAACTACGTTTCCGTTTTCGTCTAACATAACACCTTCGTCATGGTTAACGCCAGCCCATTTCATAGCATTTAGCATGTTTTCTATAGCACCATCAACTAATCTAGTTCTATCAGTATCTTCTACTCTTAATATATATTTTCCGCCCATTTTTTTAGCAAATAAGTAGTTGTATAAAGCAGTTCTTAAACTACCTATATGAACAAATCCAGTTGGACTTGGAGCAAATCTTACTCTTACTTCACTCATGTTTTACCTCCTATTTTTAAGTGATAATAGTTTTATGATCTACTATCATTTTTAGTAATATTATTTATAATTTATACTTTATCTATTATAAAGCTCAATCCCTATATTATAAAGTAATTGAGCTTTATTTTTTAGATTAATTTATCCTAATTTTACGTTGTTTTTAACAAATTCAGCTTTTACTCTGTCTAATACTTCATCAACAGATATTATTTCTTTGTCAGCTTCTTTTCTTAATTTGAACTCAACTTTTCCGTCTACTATATCTTTACCAACAGTAATTCTCATTGGTATACCTAATAAATCAGAGTCTTTAAATTTGAATCCAGCTCTTTCATTTCTGTCGTCTAATAATACTTCTACACCAGCTGCTTGTAATTCATTGTATATTTTTTCAGCGTTTTCTAAGTGTTCTTCTTTCTTAACGTTAACTGGAACAACAACTACATGGTATGGAGCTAATGCTAATGGCCATATTATTCCGTTTTCGTCATGATGTTGTTCTATTACAGCTGCAACAGTTCTTTCAACACCTATTCCGTAGCATCCCATTATCATTGGTTGAGATTTACCGTTTTGGTCTAAGAAAGTAGCTCCCATAGCTTCAGAATATTTAGTTCCTAATTTGAATATGTGTCCAACTTCAACACCTCTCATTATTTCAAGAGATTCACCACATTTTGGACATTTATCTCCTTCTTGAACATTTCTGAAATCACCAACTTGCCCTTCGAAATCTCTACCGAAGTTAGCATTTTGTATATGGTAACCAGTTTTGTTAGCACCGATTATAACATTTCTTTGATCAACTACTTCTTGGTCTATGAATAAGTAATCAGTTTTTATTCCTATTGGTCCAGCAAATCCAACTTCTGCACCAGTAACTGTTTTTATTGTGTCTTCACTTGCAAGTTCAAACTCAACAGCTCCACCTATAGCATTAGCAACTTTAGTTTCGTTAACATCTCTGTCTCCTCTAACAACTACTGCTACTGTTTTTCCGTCTGCATAATATATTAATGTTTTTGCAAATTGTCCAGCTTCCATTTTGAAGAAGTCTTGTAATTCTTCTATTGTGTGAACATTTGGAGTTTCTATTTCACTCATTTCTTTCATTTCTTCAGTTGATGCTTCGTGGTTAACTGAAGTAGCTTTTTCTATATTTGCTGCATAATCGCATCCACTACAGAATACTATTTCATCTTCACCAACTTCTGATTTAACCATGAATTCTGCAGATGCAGAACCACCCATAGCACCAGAGTCTGCTTGAACTGGACTGTTGTCTAATTCACATCTAGCAAATATTCTAGTGTATGCATCAAACATATCGTTGTATGATTTATCTAATCCTTCTTGGTCAGCATCAAAGCTGTAAGCATCTTTCATTGTGAAGTTTCTAGTTCTCATAACACCAAATCTTGGTCTTCTTTCATCTCTGAATTTAGTTTCGATTTGGTATAAGTTAAGAGGAAGTTGTTTGTATGAAGTTATTTCATTTCTTACTATGTGTGTGAAAGTTTCTTCATGTGTTGGTCCAAGACAGTAATCTCTACCATTTCTGTCTTTTAATCTGAACATTTCAGGACCCATAACATCCCATCTTCCTGATTCTTGCCATAATTCAGCTGGAACTAATAGTGCACATGATATTTCTTGTGCCCCTTTAGCGTTCATTTCTTCTCTTATTATATCTTCTACTTTTCTGAAGACTCTTATACCCATTGGTAATTGGTTGTAAATTCCTGATGCCATTTTTCTTATCATACCAGCTCTAAGCATTAACTGATGACTTGTTATCTCTGCATCAGATGGTATTTCTTTTAATGTTGGCATTAACATTTTTGACATTCTCATCTCTGATTATTCCTCCTTAAGTTTTTTCTGTATTAAAAAAACCCTTCATCTCTATAAAAAGAGACGAAAGGTTATATTTCCGCGGTACCACTCTAATTAGCTTACAATAAGAAGCTCTCTCATGGGGATATAACGGTCCCTACCGTAAAAACTTTTTACCGTTTTTATGCTAAAAGACTGGTTCAAAAACATCATCATAGGAACTCTCACCAACGCTCCCTCTCTGTAAAGACTCAAATTTTCTACTATTTCTTAATCATTGCTTTTGTTATATTTTAATGATTTTCATAATCTATTTTATAATATATTATTTATTATTTATTGTCAACTTTAATTAAAGAACAGATTGACTGGCATGATATTCCTTGTTTGTTCCCCGTGAAACCAAGGCCTTCTTCTGTTGTTGCCTTTATGCTTACACAGTCAATATCTATATTCATAGCCTTTGATACATTTTCTCTCATCTTTAAGATATGTGGAGCCATTTTAGGTGCTTGTGCAACAATTATACTGTCTATATTGTTTACTTTATAACCTTTACTTTCTATTAGATTATTTACAAATTCTAATAACTTTATACTATCTGCTCCCTTATATTTTGGATCTGTATCTGGAAAGTGCTTACCAATATCACCTAAAGCTAGTGCCCCTAAGATAGAATCCATCATTGCATGTACTAATACATCAGCATCAGAATGTCCTAAAAGACCTTTTTCATAGGGAATATCACATCCGCCTAAAATCA
>CALEBD010000267.1 GCA_937944945.1 uncultured Clostridium sp.
GTTTTGAGAATATATTGGACGATGGTATCCAGAGTAAAGAATGTGGGTTCTTTATACCTCAACATACTAATTTGGATATACGTGATGAGAATGGTAAACGATTGTATATGGATGAGGATGGTAATACTCTTCATGACAAAGCAAGACAGTTTATTTTAAATCTACGTGAAGAAGAATTAAAAGAAGCTACTAGTTCTCAACAAATAGATAGATATGTAGCAGAACACTCTGAATCCCCAGCAGAAGCATTTACTGAATTATCTGGTAATATATTCCCAAAAAAAGAATTACAAAAACAATTAGCAAGGATAAGAACCAATACCAAGTTACAGAATCACAAACAAGTAGGTACACTTACTTTGGTTAATGGAGAGATAATTTGGAATGTACAAAAGACAGGAGATATAACCGAATTTCCATTACCAAAGAACTCTGATCCTACTGGTAAAATAGTTATATGGGAGCATCCAGTTAAAGATGCACCATTTGGTTTGTACATAGCTGGTATTGACCCATATGATCATGATCAATCAGGTACTAATTCATTAGGTTCTTGTTTTATATATAAACGTTTTCAAGATTTTGAATCATACTCAGATATCATTGTAGCAGAGTACACAGGTAGACCAAAAACTGCTGAAGAGTTTTATGAAAATGTTCGTAAGTTGCTTATTTACTATAATGCAAAAGCAATGGTAGAAAACCAAAATACTGGTTTATTTACTTACTTCAATAATAAACATTGTAGTCATTTACTTGCTGATCAACCAGACATTATTAAAGACATTGTCAATAATTCTACAGTAAATAGACGAAAAGGATGTCATATGAATAGAGAAATCAAACTTTGGGGAGAAGGTAAGATTAAAGAATGGCTAGAAGAACTTAGGGATCAAAAACAATTAGGTTTAAATACTGTATTGTCTGAACCATTCCTCGAAGAACTTATTCAATATAATGATAAAGGAAACTTTGATAGGGTTATGGCATTTATGCAGGTAATGGTCTATAGAGAGCAATTGTACAATATACAAGTAAAAAAGAAAGAGGATGTTGAAAAGAAAATGAGATTGTTTGATAAACCGTTGTTTAAAAATACAGATGATTCATTTACATTCATACCTTTAAATAATAACACAACCACATTTATGTTTACTAATTAATATGGAAAGAACAGTCAACTCATTTCCTATCCAAAGACTACCACTCAGTAAAAAAACCGAAGAATGGCGAAAAGACTGCGTGGATTATATTATTGGAATATCTGGCATAGCTTCATCTGAAAGTATACCTGATGAAGAAGAAATGCAAAGCTATTATGATTTATATAATAGCATTTATAATGAAAAAGATCTAAAGTATGTTACAAATCCTTTCAATCAAGATGATGGTTTTCCAGCAATGGCACAGGATTATAATATCATACGACCAAAAGTAGACCTATTATTGGGTGAAGAAACAAAGCGTCCATTTAACTTTAGAGTGTGTCGTACTAGTGATATTGCTAGTAGTGAAGTTCAGGATAAAGCTAAACAGATGTTATTAAATTATATGCAAGCTGCTATGCTTGCTAAATTAAGCCCAGAGGATCAAGCTAGATTTCAAGAAGGATTACAGACTGGAGAAATTCAAACACCAGAGCAAATACAAAAGTATTTAACAAAGGATTATAAAGATGCAGCAGAAACAACAGCATATCAAAGTCTATTGTTTTTACTTAAGAAAGAAAACATTTTCCATGAATTTATGAAAGGCTTTAAAGATGCACTTGTTGCAGGGCTTGAAGAGTACTATGTAGGAATTAGAAATGGTGAACCAGTTATTAAAAGAATTAATCCTAAAGATTTTAAATATCCTGCAGAAGAAGGAATTGAATTCATTCACGATGCATCTTGGTGT
>CALEBD010000268.1 GCA_937944945.1 uncultured Clostridium sp.
GGCTATCGCATACTATCCATTCCGCTTGCTGGTAGATGTCGTAAAATTCTCTGTCGCGCTGAAGCTTTATTAGGTGGTCGAGGTTGGGGGTGTATAGTACACCTTCGGCCATTTGCTCTAACAACTCTTTTTGGGTGAGAGAGAGGATATTAAGATTTAGGAAGCGAACTGAGTTTTTCATTAGAAGTTAACCTTTACAATTTAGCAAATAATTTATTCCATGAATCTACAATTGATTCCACCGAATATCTTTTACTGGTTATTATGGCTGCTTGTGCCAAATTATTACGTTTATCAGCATCCAACATTAATTCTTTCATTTTTTCTGTTGCAAATTCCGTATCATACCCTTTTTTATTATAAGGTAAAATCACACCATCTACTCCATCTGAAATGATATCATAAACAGCAGAATAGCTTCCATATACTACAGGAATCACTCCAAAACTCATTGCTTCAACAACAACAAGACCAAATCCCTCATATTCTGATGTCAACATTAATATAGAAGCACGCTTATAATACAAAGAAGGATTTTGAAACCCTTCAAAAACAACATTATTAAGCTTTAACTGAATTACTTTTCCTACCAAATTTCTCTTTTCTACTCCATCTCCAACAATTATTAGCTTCCAATCAGGAAAACTTGCCTCCAATAAAGCCCAAGTATCAATTATTCTATGAATCCTTTTCTGATTTTCATCAATACGTCCAACGTATAATACTTCTTTTCTCTTCTGTAAAAAATCGAATACAAAATCAGAAGAAGGTATCGTTATTGGATTAGGAAGGATCTGTACTTTATCATTTTTTGTCAAATAGGCAAATCTCTTAAATGAAGAAACAAAAGACTGAGACAAAAGCATATATCTATCACTATAGTTATAAACATAATGCATAGATACTCCTGTCGCAATCCTAAATATATGCCATTTAATTTTTAAGATTATTTTGCACCACTTTCCTGCCACTTGTTTTATTTGCTCTTCTACAATTTTAAGACGTGCATTTGTCCCAGGGTCATTGTGATAAACAGACACTATTTTTATATTTTGTTTACCACAGGCTTTACGTAAAACCAATATAGGAAGATAAGGTAATCCCCACTGATTAATAACAACTTTTATTCGATGCTTTTCTAATATATTCCGTATCATTTTTATATTTTTTCTAGAATAATGAAAACCATCAAGAACGTAAAATGGTATATCTTCAGGTAATCGTTCCTTCATCAAGCGAGCTGGAGGATTAAATGAAACAATGACAATGTTATGTCCTTGTTTAGTAAAGCTTTCAGCTAAAACAGAAGTTACAACTTCCTGCCCACCCACCTCAAAATATTTCATTAAAAAGAGAAGATTCATAGTATTATTCTGATGTCAGACCAATCCAGTTAATAGGAAAAATATTAGGATAATAATCTGCATTTATCCATTTCTTTGGATAAATTACAATGGGGTTATTCCTATTAAGATATGCTCCCCAGTAACTAAAAGTACTATTTGCTATTATATTTGCTTTCGCAAATGTCATCAGATACATATCAATATAACTATCCTTACCTATATTCCAATCTATATAAGTCACTTGCGATAATTGCATATTCTCTTTACACCATGCAATATCATCTGAAAAAACAAAGAAAAAAGTATTAATCAACTTTGACTGAACAAATTCTATAGCCCTTTCGTAATATTTAACAGTTGCAATATTTGCTAAAATATTCATATATTCAATTGACAAAAAATCACCTCTTCTAATATGCAAACAAACAGAATTAGTACTTTGCATCCGATTAATTATTTCCAAATTTTTATTGCTCAGTTTTATAGGCTTAAATTCCAACCAATTAATTCTATTTTCATAAAAAGAGATATCTGATTTAAATGCATTAAATATTATAGCATCCCAATTCACGATAGTATTATGTAAACTACATAGATTAGTTTTAGGATGAATCTTTTTCCACAAATAAATAAGCCCTGTCAGCAATTTTGCCTTCAATGATGTAGGCGGAAGTTTTACATTAAAAACGTTCTCTAATTCAAGCCCTCCCTCATGCTCCTTAAATTTGGAATTCAAATAGATTCCCCTTATATCTTCTTCAGGAAAATGTTCTCTAATTGCTAAATAAAAAGTATACTCAAAGATTTGATTTCCCAATCCCCCACCAAAATATAGAATTCTCATTTTAAATGCGTTTTATTATTTTTGCAGGATTACCACATGCTATACAATCAGCAGGAATTGATCGTGTCACGACAGCCCCTGCACCAATAACAGAACGTGCACCGATAACTACTCCTTTTAATATAATACAACGTGCACCTATCATCACATCATCTTCTATCGTAATTTGTTTACTTTTTGTATTCAACATATCACTAACTGCCCCCCGTCTATGCACATAATTTAAAGAGTGACAATCAGAATCAATCACAATACAGTCACCTCCTATCCTAACATTATTACCTATTACTATTTTCTGATGAGCCCATAAACAAGCACTACTAATCGCAACATTATTTCCTATTATTATTGCCGCACCAGGCTCTATTCTAATACTCCCTCTTATATTTCGACAAATAGGATTCAATCTTCTAGCATTAGAAAAGTAAAAATCATCACCAATACTCAATATAGATTTATCTGCAATAGAAACATTTACGTATCCATGAATACAAAAATTATTCCCTATTGTTATTCTTTTATAGAGAGATAAAATTCTAAAATACAAATAATTGTTTACCTTAAATAAGAAGTTAACCGTCCGATTTATCATTTTCAACGCCTTTCATTTAATATACTCTCATACAAGGAAATATGTTTTTCTACTATTATTTCATCCAAATAATTATTCTTTAAATAATTAAAAGCATTTTCTACCAACAAATTTCGATAGACCTCATCATTCATTATCATACATATAGAATTATAAATCTCAACTTCCTTTTTCACATCACACAAGCATCCATATTTGCCTTGTTTCAATATAAATGGAACAGCTCCAGCATTCATGCCTGCTATGATAGGAACTTTTCGCGCCATTCCCTCCAATAAAATATTCCCAAAAGTTTCTTCTAATGATGGATGAATTAATATTGATGTACTATCAATCAAGTTAATAAGTTTTTCATGTGGTACTAGCCCTTCTAACTTTACATTTACCAACAAATCATCAATCTTACATTGTTTTATAAAATCAGAATCCTGTTTATATTGACCAACTAACAACAATTTACTTTCTGGTACTTCCGCATTGTATTTTTTAAATGCTTTTAAAAGCGTCAACATATTTTTTCTAGGATCATCTAAAAATGTTGATATCGCAATGAAAACAGGAGTTTTTGGGTATTCCTTATTTTCTCCTTTTAAAAACTCCTCACGTATAGAATTGTAAATAATTGGAATTTTTTTACCTGAAACAAACTGTAAAAAGCAATTATATGTATATTCTGAGTTCGCAATAAAATTAATATTTTGATTGTATATAACAGTTCTAAAAACCCAATAACTAACTCGCCAATATATTTTTTCTCCTATAGTTTTATTATAAACCTTAAGCAAATAAGGACACCAATCCCTTATTGTACAAAATACAGGTAATAATTTAGAATATTCGGCACAAGCTAAAGCATAATCATAAGTCCAATGTGCATGAAGAACATCTAAAGAGTGTATATTCGCTTTAATTATCTTTTTTAATCTACTAACCATATAAAAGCGATCTATCACTCCTATTTTTTTACAAATAATTTTTCTTGTTAAAACAAAAACTTTTATATGTTCTCCTTCATAAACTAAATTATGATTAATATCTATTGATGAAGTAAAGACAACCACATTATGCCCACACTTTAGTAGTCCTCTTATTATCGAATGAATAGAAGAAGCTGTAAGATTAAAACTAGGGACATCATCCCGAGAATAATAATAATCAATAAATTCAGAAGGATTGCAAGGGGCAGCAATACCAATATTCATAACTAAATTATATTTTTAAGTATTTTTCTTTACATTCTCCTTTTCTATTGATATTATTTTCGCTAAAACATATCAAACCAGAAGATAAACCCAACATGATAAATGAATAAGGTCTAATACCTGTCATTATTATAGACAAAATAAATATAGAATATAAAACAGTTATATATTCTCTTGTTTTCCTTTTTCTCATAAAAAGTTTCCACAAGGAGAATATTAAAATAAAATATGAGAAAAGTCCTAGAATACCTTGTTCAACAGGCTTTAGAAGGAAGACGCTTTCAAAGCCCAAAAGCTTACCATCAATCTTTGTAGATCTGGCCGCAAAGACTTCCCTAAAACCGCGTCCATAGCCAACAAAAATATTAGTTTGAGAAATAATATCAACCATTGCATCTAATTGATTTATACGCATACTAACCGAAGAACCCTCTATTTTTTGTTTCTTTTGTAAACTTTCATCCCAAAAGAATACAGATGCTTTAATACTTTGTACTACATCTTTATATTCTCTATCCTCCGTCTGAATACTATTTAATAAAAACATACTACATATTACAATACAAAAAAACGGGAACACATACTTCCTTTTTTTTCTTAAGTAAGAAATAAAGAAATATAAAAACATCAATACCAAAGGAAATAGAGCACTTCTTGATCCTGTAAGAAAAATAGATATAGTGATTGTAATTACAATAGCTATATAACTTCGTTTACTAAAATATCTCTTATTCCAAAGGATTGCAGGTAGTAATAAAAGATAACATTGAGCCAATGTTAAAGGATGTTCAAATAGCGACTGTAATCTGAATGACAAAAATCCCCTACTTTGATTAATCATATCAACAGCATTATCAATATCAACACCTAAAAGAATATTAAGAGGAGTCGCAAATATATTAACACCCACAATTACTGAATAAAAGCCATAAAAAGCATTCAACAAAAGGCATACAACTAGAACTTTCAACAAACTCAATACAGTATCCCTATCACTACGCAAACAATACCAAGTTACAATTAACAACAAAAATTCAAAAAATTCATTCTTATAATATCTTATTTGCATAATGCAAGGAACAGCTGTTGAAAATAATAGTAATAAAACACATGTACACAAATAAAAAAAAAGCGAATGTCTTATAGGATAAATAACTGATATAATCCCTTTTATAGATTTAGACGAAAGAAACAAGAATATTATTAAGGATTGAAATTCAATAAGAGAACATCCTGGTAAAAATCTCATTGTATAAACACGATAGGGAACAATAAATATACCAGCCCACAACAGATTTAATGCATATCTTTTATTTATAAACAAAAAAACAAGAAAAAGTAAAGCATAGACAAAGAGAAATATTTTAATATACAACATAAGTCCTACTATTATTCAAATCCAATTATACCATCCTTTATTACGCCATACAATTATTTCTTTAGTAATGCATATAAATTATACTTATCAAACACGGCCTTCAACTGAATGTCATTTCTATTTACTGTTTTATTATTATTAATATGATATAATCCAACATCCTGTACTTCCATGTTTTCTATATATTCTTTTCCCTTAGAATTTCGGGTCACAATACGTTTACTTTGAACTCCATTGTATAAACTCATAGCCTTAAACCATACATCATCAGCAAACTTACAAATATTCAAAAAAACGTTCTCGTTAAACACTTCATCATTAAAACAATGTGGTGGATATAAGACACCTCCACATCCTGTTGGAAAATTCAAAGGCGAAGCATCTAATAAGGATGTTTCCCAATCCCATGCCATGTATCCCTCTAACAAGCCATTCTTTTTTAATCTCATTTTATGCATTCGACAACAATAAATATAAGAAGGATCATCTATATACGCTCCAACCAATCTCTCAACCATATCTACATTGTATATTAAATCATCATCTACAGTAATAATAATATCATTAGGAAATTTACGCAAAGCAGGAATCAATTTCGTATAAGAATATATATCCTTGCAAAAAACTATTTCCAATCCTCTCTGTTGTTGAAAACCTAAAATTCTAGGCAAAGGTCTATTTTTTAACTCATCACCTAACCATAACACAATACGATTAGGCTTCATACTTTGTTGCATAATAGACTCAATAGCCAAATAAACATCATAAAGTCTTTTTCCATAAGTTGTCAATGATACTATTACCTCCTTTTGACAATACCGCTCTTTTGATATTCCTTTTGTAGAACTACATAAAGCCAATTCGGTTAGTCTATCTTTCCGGTTTTGATATATAATATCCTTTTGGAAATTATTCAAATATTGCCCGATATGCAATAACTTCATAAATTTATTATATAATTCCATCCTCATCTTTTTATAATAGATAACATCTTTTTACCTACAAATTTCATACTAAGATAAACACCAGCAATTATAAAATTATTAGATAATATACAATAAAAATACAATTT
>CALEBD010000269.1 GCA_937944945.1 uncultured Clostridium sp.
GAGTATTGCTAATTTTATTTGCCTTTGTATTTAAGCTAGTTAATTATATCTGGTTATACATACTCTCCCCTAGGATTTCTTCAAACTTGTCGTATGCATTGTGAACAAGCATGTGATAAAGTGTTCTCAATAAGTCTATCGCTACGTCTCCGTTGAAGTCTTGTGATAGTGAGACATAAGGAATTTGGACTAAAAGCTCGTCATTTCTGTTTAGTACAAATTTTTCTACATTATGTATACCGTTTAATTCATTTATTAATTTAATTATTATGTCTTTTTTGGACTCGTCTGCTACTTTTCCGAAAAATATCGTGATTGTAGTGTAGGCAGATTCGTCTAGTATTATGCCTAATAAAAATTTGTTGTTTTTGTATTGTTGTAGTGATCTGAAAAACACCATTTTTTCGTTTTTCACCACATCAAAAATCTGCGACATTTGATTTTTTCTCAAAGATTCTTCAATTAAAATTTTCTTTATTTCTAAATCAGCCATATCTGCACTTCCTTTTTTATTTTTTGGCATCTATATAAGTTAATATCCCTTGTGCTATACCTTTCGCTAATTCATTTTGGTAATTTTCATCTTTTAAATTTTTCTCCTCACCAGAGTTACTTAAAAATCCACATTGAATATATATAGAAGGCATACTGTTATCTCTCAATACACTCATATTGTATGTATTTGTTCCTCTGTTTTCGGCTTTTACAAACGCTACTATAGAAGTTTGCATAAGACTTGCAAAGTCAGCCGAGCCATTTTTGGAATCTTTGTGGTATATAGTTTCTATTCCTGTGGCTTTTCCTGTAGTCTCAGCAGCCATATGGATAGATACAAATACCTCAGCATTTTGGCTTTCTGCTAGAGATTTTCTTTCGTCTGGGCTCATGTAGACATCATCTTGTCTAGATAGTATTACGTTGATATCTTGTTGTTTGTTTAACTCTTTTGCTACTTTTTTTGCAATTTCTAAGTTTAGTTCTTTTTCTTTTATTTTGTCATTTGTTATATATCCTGTTTCGTTTCCGCCACAACCGGCATCTATAAATACATTGTGTCTAACTTGTAGAGTTGCTTCTTTTTCGTCACCTACGTCGTATTGTTCGTCGGTGTTTACGTTTGAAGTGTCGATGGCTCCACCTGTCAGAGAATTTTTTAGTGATATTACATTTGGCCAAATAGTACTTACGAAATTGTATGTTTTCTTTCCTATAAATCCTACAACAGAAATCAATATGATTAACCCTACTAAAACTATTAGTTGTTTTTTCCTTTTAGTTGATGATTTTTTTCTATGTAAACCTTTTTGTTTTTTGTTTTTTCGCGGTTGTGTAGGCCTTTGTGCCGTCTTTGTCTGCGGTCTTCTATTTTGAGTATTTGTTTTATTACCTTGATTTGAGGTAGTTCTTGGATTATTTGTTCTTTTCTTAGTCACTGAATTCACCTTTCCATATTTAGGTTAAATTTATATGCTCTAAATTAAGTCAATTCTGAGCATATTTTACATTATATATTATAAGGTAATTTTATCATTAAGAAAGGCTTTTTTCAAATATTATTAACAATTTAATCCTCTTTTACTCATAATATCCTAAAATTTTTATATATCGCTTTTCACCTTGTTTTTGGCTAAGAGGAAAGTTGTATAAATCATATGTGTGTTGGCATACTAAGTAGTCGATTAAATACCCTCCATCTAAAATAACATCTGTGATTATCATGTTGTGATATGCTAAGTCATTTTCGTATATAAGTTGTACAATATCTCCTATTTGCAATTCGTTATATGATACTTCCACAGCATATATCCCAAAGTTTTGGGTGTCTTTTGTGTTGTTTTTTGTGATGTATTTGTAAAAAGGCTCGGCGGCTGTCCATGTAGGAGTTCTGTTCATATCGCTATACCAATACCACTGTTTTAATATATCATTTCCATGATGATCAAAAGGTATACCTCCTTCGTGTAGACATTGTGACACAAAATTAGTACAGTCCCCTCCCCATTTTTCATAATCTTTGTAGTTTGGGTTTCTGTCTTGTGCCCAATCAGTAGCGTATTTCACCGCCAATTCTCTATTATATCGGACAAACATTTTTTTCACTTCCTCAAAATTTAATATAAAAATATATTTTTCAAAGCATAATCGCTTAGAATATTCTTTATTTTTTTAAATGATATTGTAAATTCAATTAGATTGCAGACTTGACTTGTTAATTCAAAACTCGATATGCAGATTACTAAATCTCTACCATTAAAATAGAAAACTGGATCTTCACATATATAGATAGATTCCATCATCAACTCATATAAATCATAAGTTATGTGGCTTGTATAATTATCCAAAATCTCGTAAATCTCTTCCATTATATAACTTTGGATTATTTTTTCATAATCAACATCTTCTTTAAAAATATCTTCTAAGGTAATCTTTTTCATTAAATCAAAATCGTAATTATAGCTATAGATATTGCTTATGTCAGTGAGTCCAATAATTTGAGAAAACTCCATAGGAATGCTGACAATATTTCCTCTATTAAATGCAACGTTGTATTCCGAAATAACATTTATATTTCCAATTATTATTTCATCACAATAAGTGTAGATAACCACTTCTTCAAAAATGCTTACCTCGTTTAATATTGATTTATTTACCTCTTGTGCAAATTGTTGAATCTCTTCGCCTTCATCATCCACCTCGATTTTCGGATAATTTAAGAAAAACCTCATATTTTTTACCTTTTTATCTATTAATCCGCTCGTAATATTTACCATACCAATTTCCTCCAATTACCTCTATAATAGTAAATTTTATGAATCAGAAACATAGTATATTCTATAAAACGCAAAAAAGACCACGTAAAACAACTATTCTTTTTATTTCGAATAGAAGTTTTGTGGTCTTCTTCACAATATAATTATTTAATGTAAAAAATATTTATTATCCGATAATTCATCTAGCAGTTACGTATCCTTTTACGTAATATGAAGAATATAAATTTTCGTATTTAACACTTTTTCCAGGACTTGGAGCATGAATAAATTGTCCGTTTCCAACGTACATTCCAACGTGGCGTATTCTATTTGTTCCACTGTTGAAGAATACTAAATCTCCTGGTTGTAAGTTACTTTTGCTTACATATCTACCATTTGATGCTTGAGCAGCAGAACTTCTATTAAGAGTTATTCCAGCTGCATTTTTGTAGCAGTAGTACATAAGTCCTGAACAGTCAAATGAGTTTGGTCCACTAGCTCCATAAACATATGGTTTACCAACTTGTCTTTTTACCATATTTACAACAGCTTGAACTTTTGCATTTGTGCTTGTTCCTGTATTTGTATTTGTATTTCCTGATGTAGTTCCAGAAGTACTTCCTGAAGTTATACTAGATGAACTTCCTGCTGTTATTGTTAAGTAACTTCCACTAACGCATCCTGTTGTTCCATTAGCTAATTTAACTTCATACCAACCATTGCTGTATTGTTTTAGTATTCCTACTACATTTCCTTTTTTAACACTAGATTTCGCGCT
>CALEBD010000270.1 GCA_937944945.1 uncultured Clostridium sp.
TATGAGCTATTTTTTTATCCATTTTTAAGTGTTGCACTTAATATGATAATTCATCATATAAAAAAACATATTATTTATCATTTCAACTTTGTTAATTCATTAACTTAATTATTTATAAAGATTTAGTGTCGATAGAAAAATCATACTATCAACACTTTATCTTATCTTTTATTTAAATTTTATAAATCAGAATAGTATTTAGCTTTTACTTCTTCTACTGGCATCTCTTGCCCCATAAATAATTTAAATGCTTCAACACCTTGATATAATAACATACCTTTTCCGCCTACAACTTTGCAACCAGCTTTTTCAGCGTCTAATATCATCTTAGTTTTAATTGGATTGTATACTACATCTGTAACTACTAAGTCTTTTCTAAATACGCTAGTATCTTTTATATTTGTTTCATTATCATAAGGTTTCATACCTATTAAAGTTGCATTTGTAAGTATATCACTTGTTTTTATTTCTTCATATAATTTTTCAGTATCATCTATATCAAATAAATTTACTACACATTCTGGAACTTCTCTTTTTATAGCTTCGACAGTATTTTGTGCTTTTTCAAAGAATCCATCTTTTTTATTGAATATAGATATTTCTCTAGCTCCGTCTAAAGCAGCTTGTACTTGTATAGCAGTTGCAGCCCCTCCTGCACCCATTATAGTCATTTTTTTGCCTTTTATATCGACACCATTTTCTCTTAAGTTTCTTACATAACCTTTACCGTCTGTTATATCACCTATTAATTTTCCGTCTTTGTTTATTATTGTATTACAAGCACCGATTATACGAGAAGCTGGAGATAATTCGTCCATATATTTAGCAACTTCACCTTTACATGGCATTGTAACATTTCCGCCTTTCATATTGAAAGTTCTAAAAGCATTTACAGCATCTTCTGTTTTTTCTACAGGTATGTCAAATGCTAAATATCTATAATCTAAATCTAATATTTCAAAACTATAATTGTACATTGCAGGTGAGCCTGAATGTCCTACTGGTGACCCTATTAATCCTAATAAACCTGTTTTACCTGATATTCCCATTTCAATTCCTCCGATTCTTGATATCCCCCATATTGCTATGCCATCTTACCCCTAAAACGACTTTGGCATTGGTGTTTAGAGCCCGCACTCTAAACACCAACCAAGTTTGCAATTATTAAACTATATCAGAAATTTAATTATTTATTATATGCTTAAAGCTACATTTAATGCTTCTTCTGTTGCATTTAAAGCTCTTCTCGCTCTAACTGCATCCCCTATAACATAAGTTTCTTTTACTATATCTTTTAATGATTCACTTATTGGATCATAATTTCTAGATCCCATTGCAAGTACAACTGAGTCAAATCCTCTTACTTCATGTACAGAACCATCTGCTAATTCGTATTTAACACCGTCAGTATAGAATTCTGCAACTTTTGCACCTGTTATACTTTCTACCTTGTGTTTATCGAATGCTTCCATGATGTATTTTCTATGTTCTTTAGCTACATCACCAGCTATTTTATCTTTAAATTCTATTATTGATACTTCGTGTTCTTGTTCAGCTAGGAATTCTGCAGTTTCTGCACCTACCATTCCTCCACCTACTACTAAAACTTTTGTACCACAGGCTTTTTGCCCATCTAATAAATCTATAGAATTTATTACGCCAACATCATTTATACCTGGTATTGGTAGTACTAATGGAGTTGCACCTGTAGCAACTATACAAACGTCTGGATTCATTTCTTTTACAAATTCTTCAGTTGCTTCTGTATTTAATAATACTTTTACTCCATATTCATTACATCTTGCTATAAAGTTGCGAACTAAATTAGTTATATCGCCTTTTCCTGGTGGGTATGCAGCAAGTCTCATTTGACCACCTAATGTATATGATTTTTCAACTAATGTTACGTTGTGTCCTCTTAAAGCACTTACCCAAGCAGCCTGCATTCCGCCGACTCCACCACCTATAACTAATACATTTTTAGGTTCTTTAGTCATAGTTAATTCGCCTTCACGTCCTAATAATGGATTTGCTAAACAAGTTATTGGTTTACCTTGGAACATATTTGGAACACATCCTTGTAGACATGCTATACATGGTGTCATAAGCTCTAATTTGCCATCTCTAGCTTTGTTTGGTGTTTCTGGATCAGCTAAACTTTGACGTCCAAATGCCACTAAATCAGTTCTTCCTTGTTTAACCATTATGTCAGCATATTGTGGCTCAGTAAAACGACCTACAGTTATTACAGGAATATTTACTACTTCTTTTATACTTGATACTAAATCTGAAGAAAATCCTCCATGTATAGTAGTTGGTGCCCACATATATTCATCATTTAAGTGAGTTGCACGAGATACATGTAGAGCATCTATTTTACATACTTCTTCTAAATAAACTGCTACTGCTGTACTATCTTGTACACTAAGTCCGCCTAAAACATCATCTTGTGCATTTATTCTGGCTAATATAGCTATTTTGCCTTCTGTTTTCTTTCTTATATTTTCTATTATTAAACGAGGTAATCTCATTCTATTTTCAAAACATCCGCCAAATTCATCTACTCTTTTGTTAGTTCTAGGTGATATAAATGTACTTACTAAATATCCATGCGCACAGTGAAGTTCAACTGCATCTATTCCTGCTTTCATAGCACGTAAAGCTGCATCTCCATAAGCTTCAATTATATCGTATATTTCTTCAGTATTTAGTATTTGTGGCGTTGGATGACCATCTTTTGATGGTATTGGTGATGCCGCCACTATTGGATATCCTGCTATAGCTTGATTTACATCAGGACCTGCATGTTGAAGTTGTACAGAAACCTTTGCCCCTTCAGCATGACATGCATCTATTACATTTTTAAAGCTATCTATTACGCTATCATCAAATAGACAAGGTTTTCTAGGACCACCTTTTGATTTATAATAAACAACGCTAGATTCAATAGTTATAAGACCAAATCCACCTTTTGCTCTTGCAGCATAATAATTTTTAGATTTTTCGCTTAAAGTTCCATCTGTATTTGCAAAGTTGTTGCCCATTGGAGGGACAACAAATCTATTTGGTACATTCATAGGACCTATTTGTATAGGCTTAAACATATTTTCAAAATTCATAATATTACCTCTTCCCT
>CALEBD010000271.1 GCA_937944945.1 uncultured Clostridium sp.
TTCTAATAATGTACAATTAATTGTTGTAGGTATTCAATGCAGTTTTGAAGGCAATGAGAGGGTCTCAGAATACTCTCCTTATAATTTAGATAATTATAATAGTGAGTTTATTGAAGGCAAGGGAGATGCTTATTTAAATTGGATGGTAAATGTAATAAAACCTATGATTGATTCTGAGTACAGAACAAAACCCGATAAAAAAAATACGCTTATCGGTGGAAGCTCTTTAGGTGGATTAATGGCAACATATGCTGGAATTAAATACTCTCATATATTCTCAAAATGTGCGTGTTTATCTCCTTCATTTGAATTTTGCTATGATAAATTAATAGCAGAAGCAGTACAAAACGACTCTCAAAGGGGTAGCAAGTTCTTTATGAGTATAGGAAGTAATGAATTAGAACAAAATAATAAATTAGTTGACTTTACTTCTTATATGTTAGAGTTATGCCATACACTTCAATCTAAAGGAGCTATATGTTATCCTAGATTAGTTCCTGGTGGAGAACATAATGAAGCTAGTTGGGAAAAACAAGTGCCTGCTTTTATAGATTTTCTACTTTAATATTTAAAACTAATCTTTTAAATTAATAACATATACAAATAAAAAGACTAGCTTAATTTATTAAGCTAGTCTTTTTAGTAAAATATTTATTTAATTATATGCTTTTTTGTAATAGATGGTCTATCCCATTTCTTTAAAATATCTAACATAAACTCTTTTATATTGATTCCATATAATTCATTTAAGATAGGATTATTTAATACTTCTTGTGGCTCTCCATAAGCTACTATTTGCCCATCTTTCAACATAAGCACATTATCTGCGAAATATTGAACTAAATTTAAATCATGTAGTACTCCTACTACGATTTTATTATTTACCTTAATCCATTCTTTTAGATTTTCTAATAAATCTATTTGGTTTTTTAAGTCCAAGTGGTTTGTAGGCTCATCAAGTAGTATAATATCTGGGTCTTGAGCGAATACTCTAGCCAAGAAAACTCTTTGTATTTGCCCACCTGAAAGTTCAGTAATAAGCTTATCTTTTATATCTAAAAGTCCGACTTTTTTTATACTATCTAATATGATTTTTTCATCTTGTTTAGATAATTTACTAAATGCCCCTTTGCTATAAGCATATCTACCTAATGCTACAGTATCGTAAATTGTGTATGGAAAATAAATTTGAGTAATTTGGCTCATAAGTCCAACTTTCTTTGCAAATTCTTTTCTATCCATAGATGATACTTCCTCATCATCAATCATTACACTTCCTCTATATTCTAAAAGATTAGCAATAGATTTTAGAAGTGTACTTTTTCCACATCCATTTGGACCAACTATACATAAATTTTCTCCATTTTTAACTTTAAAATTTATATCTTTTAATATATCTTTTTCATCATATCCACTATAAAGATTTTTAATTTCTAACATAATTATCAACTCGCCTTTTTAAAATAAACATAAGCAAAGAATGGTGCTCCTATAATAGCAGTCACCGCCCCTACTGGTAATTCAGTTGAGTCAAAAATACTTCTTGCAATCAAATCTGTAATTACCATTAAACATCCTCCAAATATAAATGTCATCGGTATTACATATTTATGATTAGATCCAAATATTTTTCTAACAACATGAGGAGCTATCAAGTCTACAAATCCAATTGTACCACTAAGAGATACTGCTCCTCCTGTCAATATTGCTGAAAATACAAATAGTTTTGTCTTTACTTTTGATGTATCTACACCTACAGATTGGGCTTGTTCTTCTCCAAAAGTAAGTATATCCATCTCTTTTGTGTATCTAAGTATGCCTATCATACCGACTAAGCAAAATGGAATTATAAGCCATACATATGTCCAACCTCTCATAGCAAAGCTTCCCATTTGCCAAAGTGCTATACTCTTTAAGTCTTCTGAAAACATCGCAGTTAAAGTTGTAAGTAAGGCATTGACAAATAAAGAAAAAACCATCCCCGCTAATATTATTGTATTATTGGACATGGTTTTGTCAATTTTACTAGAAAATAATATAACTAAATAAACTGTAAAAAGTCCAAATATAAATCCAACAAACGGAAGTGTAAAACCTCCTATTACAGGAATTGTTACTCCTGTTACAATTACAAGACCTGCTCCTAAAGATGCACCTGATGATACACCTAATGTATATGGTGATGCTAGTTGATTTTTTAATATCGATTGTACAACTGCACCACTAGTAGCCAAACACCCTCCTACTAAAAACGCCAATAAAACCCTAGGCAACCTAATCTTCCATATAATAGATACGTCCTTTGGCATTACACCGTCTCTAAGAGGTATATTTATCAATTTATTTGCGATTATAGATATAGTGTCTAACATACTAATATTGGAACTCCCAATGGAAGTTCCAATATAAATAATAAATATAAGTATAAGTATACTAATTGCACACTTTGTTCTATTTGTCTTTGTATTCATCTGGGTATACAGCTTTTGCCATTTCTTTTAAAGCTTTTATTATATTTTGTGTTGGTCTTGAAGATGAGTTTGCATCTATAGGATATACTGCTTTATCTTTTACTGCAGTTATGTTTTCCCATCCAGTTCTACTCATTATTTCTTCTGTTGGATTTTCTACATAGTTAACGTTAGTTAATATAACATCTGGATTTGCATCTATTACAGCTTCTTCACTTGGTGATATCCAAGCATCTTTATCTGCAAATATATTTTTTGCACCTATTATTTGTATCATTTCATTTATGAATGTGTCTTTTCCTACACTGTATAATGTTGGTGCTGGACCTATTTCAAAATAAACTGTCTTTTTATCTTTTATTTTGCTGCCTATTTCTTTTATTGATTCTACATCTTTTTTCATAGAATCGATTATTTCATTTCCTTTATCTTTTTCATTTACAAGTTCAGCTATGAACTCTATGTCTTTATATATACCGTCTATACTGCTACTACTTGGTATATATACAACAGGTATACCTGCATCACTTACTGATTTATATGGATCTTCTGATGAACCTACTTGGTTATATCCTGAAGCTATTACTATATCTGGATCTAACTCAACCATTGCTTCTGCATCTGGATTTTGGAAGTCCATTAATTTAGTGTCTTTGCTTAAACCTTCAATTCCTTCTGAGTATGTATCTGCTGCTATAATTTTATCAGCTAATCCCAACCCAACTAATATTTCTGTATTTGATGGTGCAGTAGATATAATTTTTTCGATTTTTGTTGGAACTTTAACTTCGTTACCAGCTCTGTCAGTTATTGTTTTTTCGCTTTCGCCTTTACTACACCCAACAGAAAATATAAGTGTTAAACATAGTAAAATTGATAATAATTTCTTTTTCATATGAATTCCTCCTCATATACCTTTTTTAAAATTTTTAAAGCTTATATCAAGATTAATCCAGCCAGGGTTTTACCATAATTTGACTATAATCTCCATATATTTTATGATTATAGCAGAATTACAATTTTTTTTGTAACTATATTTTAAAATAAGCAATAACATTTTGTTATGCTTTTACGATATTATTTTTCAAAATTATAAATTATATGTATCTTTTGCAAAAAAAGAAAAACTAACACAAGGTTAGTTTTTCTTTTAAAATACCGTTCTTATTTTAAAGTAAAATTCTCCACCCCGAAGATTTTCTTATTGTATATAAGGCAGGTCTCCTGGCTTAGCTTCATCCCATTTATTCACCTTCCCGCAAAATAGCAGTGGTTATCGAATAAATAGTCAGCATCACAGTAACGGGGGCTGCGAAGGAATCTCACCTAGCTTCCCTATTAATCTAAATTAGAACCTCTATACCTTTATGCTTTCACGTAATTATAACATAATCTAACATTATTTTAATAGAGTAAAAAGCAACTTCGAATAACTACCATAAAATGAAATTTATGTAAAATTATTTTTCTTCATAGAAAGATATATTTTTTATTACTATATCGAATGTACCATTTTCATTTTTTCTAACACTATATTTCATAGGGTCTTCAAAATCTGATAAATTTGCTTTTATATCAAATCCATTATCTGTTTTTATACTTCTCTTTTTAAGTTTCTTTTCAACCCATTTTTTATCAACTGAAAAGTTTTCAGTTAATCCTTTGTCTTCCATGTGTTCTTTGAAACTTTCTTTTAAATCTTTATCGATTATATTATTTTGAACAAATTCCTCAACATTTATTTCTTCTTTTTCTTTTAATGTATAATTAAGCATACTTCTTATATCTTCTGCTTTTTTCATATCATCTGAAATTGCATTTGTTATCCAATTTTCTGCTGTTGTTTTAAATACTTTTGTTTTATATTTATCATCTTCTAT
>CALEBD010000272.1 GCA_937944945.1 uncultured Clostridium sp.
ATATTAGGACCTCAATTATTTGATTTTGGATATGGACCATTTAGATGGGTTTGTTTAAGTGGAAAACGTGAAGACTTAATAAAAACTGACCATGCTGCAATGGAATGTATAGACCCAGATAGGAGATATCAAGATAGAGACAACTGGATATGGATTAGAGATGCAGAAAAGAATAACTTGGTAGTAGGAACACAGGCGAGAATACTATACCAAGATGCAATTGGAAGAACTAAAATAGCACTTAAATTCAACGATATGGTAAGACGTGGCGAAATTGGACCAGTTATGATGGGAAGAGATCACCATGATGTATCTGGAACAGATTCACCATTTAGAGAAACTTCAAACATAAAAGATGGAAGCAATATAATGGCAGATATGGCGACTCACTGCTTTGCTGGAAACTGTGCAAGAGGAATGAGTTTAGTAGCTCTTCACAATGGTGGAGGAGTTGGAATTGGTAAAGCTATTAATGGTGGCTTTGGTATGGTTCTAGATGGTTCACAAAGAGTTGATGACATACTTAGAACTGCTATGCCATGGGATGTTATGAGTGGCGTTGCAAGACGTGCTTGGGCTAGAAATGACAACTCAATCGACACTGTAATAGAATACAACAAGATGTGTGAAGGAAAAGACCATATAACACTACCGTTTTTAGTTGATGATGATTTAATTGAAAAAACAGTTGGAGATAAAGAGTTTTTTTAAATAAGACTTAAGTAAGTTAAATATATTATGTATAAAAATATTATCCTAGCTCAATAATACGATTTTGTTGGGCTAGGAATTTATATACAAGGAGGATAAGATTGTGGCTATAGTTCAATGTGTACCAAATTTTAGTGAAGGCAGGGATTTAGATAAGATAGAGCAAATAATTAATCCTTTAAGAGGAAAAGAAGGCGTAAAACTATTAAATTATGAAGCTGATAAAAATTACAATAGATTAGTAGTTACGATAATAGGAGAGCCCCAAAAGGTAAAAGATGCAGTATTTGAAGCTATAGGTGTGGCAAAAGATATTATAGATATGAATAAACATAAGGGACAGCACCCTAGATTTGGTGCTACTGATGTTTGCCCATTTATTCCTATAAAAGATATGGATATGGATGATGCTATTAAACTAGCTAATGAGCTTGGTGAAAAAGTCGCAAAAGAATATAAAATACCTGTATTTTTATACGAATGTGCAGCTACTAGAGGTGAAAGAGAAAACTTAGCAACAGTTAGAAAAGGAGAATTTGAAGGACTAGATAAAAAATTAGAAGATACTAATTGGACTCCAGATTATGGTGTTAATAAAAAACATAAAACAGCAGGAGCAATTGCTATAGGAGCTAGAAGACCATTAATTGCTTATAACATAAATCTAGATACTACAAATATTGATATAGCATCAAAAATAGCAAAAACAATTAGACATTCAAATGGTGGATATAGATATATAAAAGCGGGCCCTGTAGAAGTACCAGAGAAAAATATGACCCAAGTTACAATGAATTTAACAGACTATACAAAAACGAGTATGTACAGAGCGTTCGAGGCGGTAAAAATGGAAGCTAAAAGATATGGAGTAAATATTATAGGCAGCGAAATAGTCGGTCTTTGTCCTATGGAGGCACTTGTCGATGTGGCATCATATTATTTAGGGCTTGAAAATTTTACACTAGATAAAGTTTTAGAAACTAGTTTAATGGAATAAATTTTTAAATACTTGTATATAAAGCGGGGGAAGTACAATGAAAGCCGATTTGATTTTAAAAAATATTGGGAAATTAGTTACAATGCAGGGTTCATCAAATTTTAAAGTAAAAGAAGAGATGAACAACACTCAGATAATAGAAGATGCGTATATAGCAGTTAAAAACGGTAAAATACTAGCTATAGGAGTAGGAGATGTATTTGGAAATATTATTGGTCCAAATACACAAATACACGATGCACAGGGGCTTTTAGTAACACCTGGACTTATAGACTCACACACACATTTAGTTCATGGAGGTTCAAGAGAAAATGAATTTTCGATGAAATTAAATGGGATACCTTATATAGAAATTTTGAAAAATGGTGGAGGAATATTAAGTACTGTAAAATCTACAAGAGAATCATCAAAAGAAAAGTTATACCAAAAAGCTAAAAAAAGCTTGGATAGAATGTTAGAGTTTGGAGTAACTACAATAGAAGCAAAAAGTGGATACGGATTAGAATTAAATACAGAAATTAAACAACTAGAAGTAGCTAAACTATTAGATAAAACTCATCCAATAGACTTAGTACATACTTTTTTAGGAGCACATGCTATTTTACAAGAGTACAAAGAAAATCATAAAGGATATATAGATATATTAGTAGATGAAATGTTGCCGAAAATAAAAAATATGGGACTGGCAGAATTTTGTGATGTATTTTGCGAAGAAGGAGTATTCAGTATAGAAGAAAGCGAGTGCATACTAAGTAGCGCAAAAAAAATGGGATATAAATTAAAAATACACGCTGATGAAATTGAGTCTTTAGGAGGAGCAGAGTTAGCAGCAAAATTAGGATGTATATCTGCAGATCATCTTATGGCAGCTAGTGATAAAGGCATAAAGATGATGGTAGAAAATAAAGTTGTGGCAAATATACTTCCTGCTACATCATTTAACTTAAATAAAAATTATGCTGATTGTAGAAAAATGATAGATATGGGAGCTATAGTGAGTTTATCAAGTGACTATAATCCGGGAAGTTGTCCTAGCGAAAATCTACAATTTGTAATGCAGTTGGGATGTCTACATCTAAATATGACTCCAAATGAAGTTCTTACATCAGTTACGATAAATGCAGCATATGCTATAGATAGAGCGGATGAAATAGGTTCACTAGAAGTTGGTAAAAATGCAGATTTTGTGGTATTTGACGCTCCTAATGTTGAATACTTAATGTATCATTTTGGCATAAATCATACCCAAAGAGTCTACAAAAATGGGAAATTAGTAGTTGATGATAAGGTTGCAGTTTATAATAAAAAACAATAAATATAAATAAGGTGTATAGGGGGGAAAGATATGAAATTAATTGATATGAGCGTGGCTGATTTTACAAACGAAGTAGATTCAAATTCGCCAGCACCAGGAGGAGGTTCTGTATCAGCTTTAGCAAGTGATATAGGGGTTTCACTTGCAAGAATGATGGCTCATCTTAGTTTTGAAAAAAAGAAGTTTGAACAATTGGACGAAAAAACAAAAGAAGAGTTCAAGGCTAGATTTGATAAACTAGGAGAGATAAGAAAAGAGCTATCTACTTTAGTAGACAAGGATACAGAATCATTTAATGAATTTATGAAGGCAGTAAAAATGCCTAAAGAAACAGAAGAACAAAATAAATTGAGAGCTAAAGCAATACAAGAAGCTACAATATTTTCTATTGAGGTACCATATAAAACAGCAAGTCTTTCATTAGAAGCCTTAAGATTACTAGATTTTTTGATTAAAAATGGGAATCAAAATGCGATAACAGATATAGGCGTTGGGACTTTAATGCTATCAGCAGGTATGGAAGGCGCAATATTAAATGTAAAAGTGAATTTAGGACAAATTAAAGACAAACAAATTTATGATAAATATAGAGATGGATGCAAAGAAATACTATCAGAAGGCAATGAAATAAAAGATAATATAATTTCAAATATACATAAACAACTAGATTGATTATAAATTAAAAATATAGTTCTCTTTTTAAATTTATAATTTTACATATCACGAAAAAAGGTATTGAAAAGTTAAATTTCAATACCTTTTTATTATCCTATTATCCCTTTTTTACCCTTTTGACTTTTTTTACAGTTTTTTTGCCAGATGAGCTATGATGTGAAGCTGATTTTTTAGTTTTAGCTTTTTTAGAATTTATCTTATCTTGTATTTCTGCTTCAGATATTTTGTTCATAATAGAGTCTAGTTTTTGCTGTTGTTCTGGATTTAAAAAATTCTTAAATTTAGATACGACTTCTTCTTTCCCCTTTAAATTCTTACCGATGTTGATAAGTTCATCTAAAAGTTCATCTTCAGATTTGCCTTGATAGCTATTAGCTATATCTTCTATTTTATTTTTGTCGATATTTTTATCTTTTGCAAATTTCTCTAAAGTATCTTTGTCTATTTTATCTATTTTTTTCTTTGAATTTTTCATAGAAAACTCCTTTCTCAGCTTAAAAATAATGATTATATATAATTTATATGAGACTTCTAATAAAAGTTAATACTATAATTGAAAAAATATACATTAGTAAAAGATTTAATATATTGATATTATATGAAATGTTTATTAAAAAGTGAGAAGAAAATATACTTCTTAATTAAATAT
>CALEBD010000273.1 GCA_937944945.1 uncultured Clostridium sp.
CTCACCTTTCAGATTGATTCCGTACTGGTTAGCGATTGAAGTAGTTTCTTCTAAACTCCAATGTTCTCCACGAGAGCCATCTTCGTTTTCCATCTTAGAGACTGCTTTTAGTGCACATTCTTCATTGAAGTGTGGACCATACATAGCCTCATGACGCTCTATTTTCAGTCTTTCTCTCATTGCATTAATTGATTTAATTATTCGACTTATAAAGTTCATTTTGATAAATCTATTATTCTAGTATTTTCTACATTGATTAACTTGTTACTGTTATCAATTTGGTACTTATAAATAGTTCGTTTTTTAAAATCAAAGTGAAGGAGTCGCTAGAACCAATTCTTATAATTACGCTTATATTCTTTTTTAGTATGAATAAATAGTGATTGTGTATTGCGAATGTCGATACTATGTGTTAGGAGCGTATCTCTTTTATTTATTATGATTGATGTCAAGTTGTTTGGTTTGATTTCCACTTTAAAGTCAGTTGATCTAACTACTACTGTAGTATCATGTACTACTTTCTACTCCTATATCTGTACCTATTTCAACTCCTTCTCTTTGATCTTTAATTTCTTTACTGTAGCTCGTACTTCTTGTATCAAGCTATCTTTGGTTTCTTTAAATTCATCTAGAGTAAGCTATAGAACTCTATTATCATTCTTCTACTATGTTGCTAGCTATTCATAGTAAAGATAGTTATTAGTTACTCTATCTAGTTCTCTATTCTTCTTATCTAGCTAGTTATTCTAATAAAAACAAATGGCAGCGAGAATCGTAATGATAATCACTGCCATTGCTTTGTAATTTCTTTTAAACCAACCGATAATGTTACTTGTTAATCTTTTTGCTAGACTTATCAGTATTGGTATCATTTGTAATAGTATTTTGTTCTTCTAAGATGTCTGTTATATCTACATCTAAATATTTTTCTGCTTTCGACTTTATAATCTTTGTGAAGAGTCTTGTAACTAATGAATTAGGTTTTAATGCTTTCCTAGATTCTAATAATGATATTATTTCTGCAAAACATACTGCTCCTGCTGCAACTTTAGCTAACACCAGATCGGCATATGTCATAAATATAAACTTATCTAATAAAGTAAATCCAGCTATCATTATAGCTGCAAATCCTAGTTTCTCAATAGTAGACCAAAACTTGCCAGATTCAAAATAATTCTTGTGAGTTACTTGTCTACATACTTTATACCCATAGATTAAGTCTAATATTATGAATAGAAATGACACACCTATTAATGGTGCAGCTGGTGCTAGTATAGTTGCTATACCTATTAACCAACCTACTATAGATTGATACCCATTAGCAAATATACGTCTTGCAAAATTCATTATATATAAACTTCTACTCAACACAACTTAAAATAATTTTATCTGAAATAAAAATGCTAGTCAATATTTATTACTGCTAGCATATGTTAAAGTCTCTGCAATTATATAACTATAACGTACTCATTATTCGTATGTTCTATTTCCCTTACGTATATCCAAGTAATCTAATAGCTCTTTATGTTTAATAGTTTTATTAAGTAAAGAATAACAGTTAGCATGCTTAAACCACCCTATATAACTAGCCATCTTTCTTCTATAATATTTATAATTAGTATTCCTTCTATATAGTTTAGAATTCTTTTTACAATATCTTTTTTTCAATGCTTTTCTAACTAAGGTATAGTTATGATATATTTTATATCCTACAAAATCTATACTTCTACTTTCTACTGGGAATACCTAATAGTTATTCTTTAACTATAGTTTTAAGTTATCTTTTAAATACTACTTTATATCTCTAAGTAATGTCTACAAAGACTCTTTATCTTTATAAAGTATTACTATATCATCTGCATATCTATAATAATACTTTATGTTTTTATCTTCTTTAACCCAGTGATCAAAGTAAGATAGATATAGATTAGCAAAGAACTAAGATAAGTAATTACCAATAGGCACTCCATCTGATGAATCTATTATTTCATCTAACAACTATAACAGTTCTATATCTGATACCTTTATTCTAATTATCTGTTTTAATATATCGTGATCTACTGAAGGATAAAACTTTCTAATATCTATTTTAAGACAGTATTTAGTATTATCTCTATCTTTTAGATCATGCTATATCTACTTAAGAACTTTGTGAATACCTCTTTTCTTAATACAACTATAAGTCTAAGGTATCATCTAATTAATCCACAAAGGTTCCATTATGTTCATAATAGCGTGATGTACTATACGATCTGGAAAGTAAGGTAGTTTGAATATTATTCTTTCTTTAGGTTCATATAACTTAAAAGTAAAATATTCAGAAGTTTTATAAGTATGATTTACTAACATATCTTGTATCTACTTACAAAATCCTTCTATATCTTCATCTACTTTTTTTACATCATCTCTGTGAGTTTTATTCTTTCTAGCATTGTGATGAGCTAGTTTTATATTTTCTAAATCTGTTATCTTCTAATATAAATTCTTAAATTTCTTCATAGTCTGAAATTACAAAGAGCTTTCGATGTTTCACTACTAACCCTTAATAAATTATTTATATTTTTTACCAAGTGGTAAGGTCCTTCTCAGTAGTTGGCTATTATATGATAGACTGAAAATATTATGATACGCAATTTCATTGAACTGATATTAGCATTGGAATTACTAACCTCATTATTGGAATTAAGATTGAATAGACCTGCTTTGCTGCTATTGTCAGAGTTACTACTTTTTTACTTAAAACTAATAATGCATACTCGTTCTAATTCTAGAGAAGCAACCTGTGGGTATTACTTAACTATACCGTATTGCATAATTAAGTCATTACTCCGCCCACGGGAGATATGTTAATCGAGAACCGACAGTAGCAGAGGAAGCACCAACCCCATCAGCGGAAGAAAGAGCGAAGAGACCCGCCTCGCCGCCAGCGTCAGAGCGACCACCGATTAACAAACAGTGTTCTGAAGTATCAGTATTATCCCAGTTATAATCACACCAGTATGTAGTTTCTGAACCATTAGTACAAGCTTCAGCGAAGAAATCACAAGTAGGAGTAACTCTAATTTCGGTTTTATAACCAGTTACAACTGCTGCTGATGTTAAAGGTTTATAACTATTATTTTTGTTAGTAGCAAATTGATCAGGTTTTATAGACTTATAATAAGTCCTCCAGCTACCTTCATATATACTAATTATATCATCCGTGTGTTTCCATATGTGACCAAATGGATTTTCAATTCCTCTATATCTATTACATTTACGTGTAATAGTAGAAGTATTAGAACCAGATGAATCAGTCTGTTGTATAGTTACTGTGACTTCACCAGAACCACTACCTAGACTATCAGAACTTCCAGTTGGAATAAACGACCAAGTTTGAGCTCCGTTGATAGTTGCTGTTCCTGTAGTACAACCAGAACCTAATCCACCTTGTCTAAATCCCTCAGTAGTTAGTGCAGTATTAACAGCCTTTTGTGAATTTCTAGTAGCATATTCTACTAAGAACAAATGACATATAGCTCTATGCTCTTCATATGTATAAAGATTCCATTTAGCTTCTCCGTCAAATCCATTAGCTCTAGCCCAAGTTCTGCCATTAGTTCTGGTAAAATTAACAGTAGGAACAACGCTTTTCATACTTATTAATCTACCTTTATTACCAAAGTTGAATGCTTCATATGCGCTAACATATGCTTCTTTGTGGTGATGCCATCCTGGTTTAGCGTGTGGACATATTTTTAAATTGTGTGTTTTTGTACCAGGAGTATAATCATCGACATACCAAAATTCTGGTATCTTAATCATAACGTTTACTGTAGATGCTACCTATCCAGCTTCT
>CALEBD010000274.1 GCA_937944945.1 uncultured Clostridium sp.
AAAGCTTCTCCAATAGCTCTATAATCTTCTTCAGTTATAGTTTTATTATAGCCTATCTCTAACATTTCTGTAATAAATAGCACTGCTATTAACCTATTTACTTTTCCATAGGATATGTATCCAAGTTTTGTCAAAGCATTAAAATAAGAAATCAATGAGTTCGACAAGTATTTATTTACAGCATCCATTACCAAATAAATTTTTTAATTCTTTATTCCTAAAGAATTTGTTCCAAAATTGTATAGCTTGAAGATAATTTCCTGCTTTGATAGATAGTTCAAAAGCTTTAAATCTTAAGATATAATCTATAAACACTTTCGGAGGGCAACAGCATGATGTTCCAATAGTTTTTACAGACGGCATGAAACTTTGGTATATTCTAAAAAAGTTACATACAGGACACATAATTATGTCATCTTTATCACTTCTGCAGTACACAAATAGTAAGTTATCAGATATATCCAAAGATTCTTTGGGAATCTCTAGTCTAAAAACTTTAGACTGATCAGAATTAATGCTTTGATATATAGGAGACGAACTAGGCATCCCTTCAGTATAAGTATCTTGATTATCTATCACCACTTGTTTAGGATAAATACCCTCAGTATCTGTGCATTGAACCTCTATTACCAATAATGTTCCTTCTGGATTAACATATAATTCATTAAATTTCATAGCACTCTATTATAAAGGTAATAAAAAATAGGGAGACATTAGTCTCCCTTAATTATTTAATAGCCCTATGCAGAGACATCAAGTGCTGTAATTGTTAATCCAGTAGCAGTGTTAATAGCTGTGATAATGTCATTAGTAAGTTTATTACTAGTCTGATTATTATCTCCAACCTTAGGAACTACGATTGTAATATCCTTCTCTGATTTCTGAACAGCCTCATTAGAACCAACATAGGCATAGTGAATGTCGATAGTATTATATTTCAAATCGGGGTTCACCAAGTACTTGGTTCTGATAACGTTAGGGAATCCCACCATTCTATAAACATCTCCTCTCTCACCCATACAGAAGTATTCAAGATCTGCAATTTTATGTCCATCGGGAATACTATTAGTTGAAGCTTGTTTCTCTACCAAACCCCAAATTCTATCATCACCATTAACTACAATAGTATCTGGCATAAGAGTGAAATTTACAGGGACTTGAGGGAATGTACCAAGTATCCATTCTTGAGGAACCTCTTCTACTATCAAGCCACTGGCATCTCCACCAGTAAGAGCTACAGGAGTAGCCTCTAATTGTACTGCTGTTCCATCTGTACCAGCTATAGAAATCATAGCTGCTATACCTGGATTAGCAGCAACCAAATCCTTCAAATCTTTGATAGTTTTCTTAGCAGCTGTCAAGGAAGCCCTGATAACGGTAAATCCATCTTCTTGTGTTACTCTGAAACCTGCATTTGTAGCAGTAATAGATTCTACAGCAAATTTAATAGAGTTCCCTATTACCCCATTTTCTACTGCAGTTACTGTAATACCAGTATTAGTAGTCATAGTAACTTTAGCTGCAGTTCCTTCCAAGCTAAAGTCCAACAACTGTTCTGTTTCTCTTGAGAAGTTCTTTTTCAGTGACTTGTAAAGCTCTTGATAAAAACTGCCTGCTGTCATTCCTGACACTGCATGGACCATGCCATATTTAAAGTATTGATCTTCCTCAGACATACCAATATAGTTTCTAAAGGCAATTCTAAGGATATAATCCTGACCAGCCACCGGAGATCCGCCATTCACAGTAGGATCTAAAGTTACCTTGTATTTAGCTAATTCATGAGCCAGATCATCAGCATCTGTTGCTTTAGCATACATGATATTTTTAATATCTATTAGGTCACTTCTTAGCATACCTCCAGCTCCCATGTATTCAAAATACAGGTGATTTTTTGCTGTGTCAGATTTTACTGCAATAGAGCCGACTGCGTCAGTTGAAATAACATTAGAGGGTTTTAATGCTTCTGCTACATAAAGTTGTCTTGCTTGATTTGTACTAAATGTCGCCATTTTAATATATATATTAAATTATACAATAGATTATTTATGCACCTGATGACCATATAGCCTTAGCAAGAGAAACTGCTCTATTAAGTATAGCCCTATGGATTACAGGATTTAGTTTACACTCTGTTACTTTTGTTTCATTATTTATACTTACCCCATAGCCTATCAGATCCTCTAAGATGATAGGATCTGGTCTAGAAAGATACCTGACAGTGTAGGATTTT
>CALEBD010000275.1 GCA_937944945.1 uncultured Clostridium sp.
GGCTTGCATACTTTCTATTAATCTTATCATGTCTGGGTAGTTTACATCTTCTTTTAATTGTTCTAAAGCCTCCCATGCACCACTTTCAAAGTTATTAACACATTTACTAATTGGCTCTCTAAAAATATTTGCATATCTTTCTAGCCATTCTAGTATTATCTCTACATTAACCCTTTCAATCCTCATAAGCATTAATATTATTGTTTGAAACTGCATTACCTCATCTTCCATTTCTATTTGTCTCATCTTAGCTTGGAATTTAAGTAACCAAACTGGTGCCATATATGCAGCCATTGCAAATACCATTGCAAATAGGACTTCAAACCATTGTAAATTTTCTTTATTTACAGTATGTAGCTTATCTAAAACCCTTTCTGCTGTTGCAACTTCTTCGTTTGTTGCTTCTACATAATCTTTGTTTATTCTACCATTTTTCATTATTTTTTCTATATCTTTTTGCTGTACTTCTGTATTTCCTCTATAAAAGTCCAAATATTGATTATCAGATTCTGTTATTTCCATAGCCTTTCTTTTTTGCTTATCATTCATAGAACCTACTAAATCAAATTCTGTTGTAGCACCAGCATTATTAATACCTGGTGTTCTATCATTACCTAATAAAGTAACTCCATCATATCTAAATTCTGAAATAATTTTTTCTTTTTTTTTTTAGTAATTTTCTTAATTTAGTTAAAAAAAAAAGAAGTGTATACTATATACATACACTTCTTATTACTTTTTTAATCATAAAATTTTATAAATAGATAAAATTATTTTATTAACTCTACTAAATCTCCGTTTTTAACGCCAGCTGCATTTCCTTCTTCTATGTCAACGTGCATTTCTAAAGCAAAGTTAGCATTAGCTCTAACTAATACGTTGTGGAAAGTTAATCCTCTTAATCCTTCAGTTTTAACACTTACTACATCTTTATCTTTAACACCGAATTTTTCAGCATCTTCAAGACTCATGTGTATATGTCTAGCTGCTACTATTATACCTTTTTCACATTCAACTTCACCATTTGGTCCTACTAATTTGAATGCTGGAGTTCCATCTATATCTCCTGATTGTCTAACTGGAACTGATAAACCTAATCCTCTAGCGTCTGCTAAAGAAACTTCAACTTGAGATTCTGGTCTAACTGGTCCTAAAACTCTCATTGTTTGTTGTCCTTTAGGTCCTACTACAGTAACTTTTTCTTCACATGCATATTGTCCTGGTTGAGATAATGGTTTAAATGGAGTTAATTGGTATCCTTCTCCGAATAATACATCAACGTCAGCTTGACTTAAATGTACGTGTTTATTTGATAATGCTATTGGTAATTTCATAATAAAAACCTCCTGAAATATAGTTTAATTTTTAATAACCGCAATTAAATTATATCTAAAATTTATAATAAAATCAATTGTTATAATATATTCGTATATTGTATATTACAATCTTTTACTTTATTTATTAAATCTTTTACATTTTTTAACATCATTTTATTACATAATTTATACTATTTAGCTAAATCTCTTAACAAATCAAAGTATCCAGGGAAAGATATATTTATACAGCTAGGATCGTCAAGAATAACTCTAGAATCACTTACTAAATCTGCTATAGAGAAAGACATTGCTATTCTATGGTCTTTAAATGTTTCTATAGTAGCTCCATGAAGTTTAGTTTTTCCTTTTATTATCATACCGTCTTCTAATTCTTCTATATCTGCACCCATTCTCTTTAAGTTGTCTACAACAGTTTTTATTCTGTTGCTTTCTTTTACTTTTAATTCTTGAGCATCTTTTATTATAGTCGTACCTTCAGCCTGTGTTGCCAAAACGGCTATAACTGGTATTTCATCTATTAATCTAGGAATTATAGTTTTATCAATTGTAGTTGCAGTTAAATCTTTAGAGTATTTAACAAGTAAATCTCCTACTTTTTCTCCACCTACTATTCTTTCATCTATAATTTCTATATTTCCATTCATATTTTTGACAACATCTATTATTCCAGTTCTTGTTTCATTTAATCCGACATTTTTTATTAAAACTTCAGAACCTTCACTTATTAAAGCTCCTACTATTATAAAAGCTGCAGAAGATATATCTCCAGGAACATAAATATCCTGGTTAAATAGTTCATCTACAGGATTTACAATTATATCTAGTCCATCTTCTTTTATATCTGCACCAAATGCTTTTAACATTATCTCTGTATGATTTCTCGATTTAACTTTTTCTCTTATTATACTTTGTTTATCAGCATATAAACTAGCAAGTATAATTGCTGATTTTACTTGGGCTGATGCAACGGGCATTTTATAATCTATACTGTGTAAATGACCACCTTTAACTGTTATAGGCGTAAAGTTTGCATCATCTTTTCCAGTTATGTCACATCCCATCATTCTAAGTGGGTCTGTCACTCTCTTCATAGGTCTTTTACCTATAGAGGCATCACCTATTAATGTAGATTCAAAATCATTTCCAGCAAGAATACCCATAAGTAGTCTTATTGTTGTTCCTGAATTTCCTACGTCTAATATATCAGTTGGTGCTTTTAATCCTCTAAGCCCATTTCCTTTAATGAATACATCTTTCCCATCTATTTCTATGTCTACTCCCATTTTTCTAAAGCATGCAACTGTACTTAAACAATCTTGTCCCATTAAAAAGTTACTTACTTTATTGTTTCCTTTTGATATAGCAGAAAACATTATCGATCTATGAGATATAGACTTATCCCCTATTAATTCAAAACTTCCTCTAAGCATATTTGCACTCCTTTATTATTTCTAAAATTGTCTCATCATCTACATCATTAAATAAATCCACTTTACCATGTTCTACTGGCAAAATCATATTTACTTTTGAAAAACTATTTTTCTTATCAGTCTTCATTATAGATAGCACTTCTTGTTCGCTTGGCCCCTCAAATTCTGTTGGCAAATCAAATACCTTACATATATTTAAAAATTTATCATAATATTCTTTAGTTATTAAATTTTTTCTTAAAGAAAGTTTAAATGCCATATTCATACCTATGCTTACAGCTTCCCCATGAGCTATATGGCAAAGTTTCTCTACTCCATGGCCGAAAGTATGTCCAAAGTTAAGGATTTTTCTAAGTCCTCCTTCTTTTTCATCCATTTCAACAACATGAGCTTTAATTCCTGCACATTTTTTTACTATGTAT
>CALEBD010000276.1 GCA_937944945.1 uncultured Clostridium sp.
TGATGGATTTACTGCTACATCTGGTAGAAAGGTATATACTATTCACTTTGTGTATACAACGTCGTCGACTACTACTAATATAGCCTTTAGAGCATTTGTAAACATGACAAACTATAAGTAGGATGCTTACTGCTTTTTTTGCTTCACAGAATGGTACAAGTAAAACAGTGCCAAAAACTCTGACATATCAGTTTGAGAATAGTTCTGGTATTGGATTATCCATAGTACAAGGTAACCCAGAAAACCCATTAACTTCAAGAACTGTAAATGTACCATTTAGTAATGATCCTTATGTAATTACTAGCAGGTTATCATCAGAGGGGAATATAACTCCTATGATATCTGTTAAGTCAGAAAATAACTGGGTATTAAACATCAGAGTTTACTTAAGAAAGTACGGTACTGCTACGGATACTTTCTTAGGAGGATTAAATATAGATAAAGATCACTATGGTACTAACACTATAAGTGGTACTACCAAGGTTAACTTTGGTGATACTTTAATTTATAGGATAAATTTACTTGATGGTGTACTAACTTCTAAATCCATAGCTAATACCTTCCCAACTGGCAGCATTCAAGATCCAGCTTGGGGATTGAGTTTGGAGGATTTATACACAACAAGTTTCATAGGTATGGATTTAAGGAAAGGTGAACCATATCCTTATGACTTGGAAGTAAATTTAGGACCCAGTACAAAAGGTACTTTCGAACATTGTACTGCAGTAGTAGAGTTCTACGAGAAATACAGTGGTAAGATTGATGAAGTAACATTCTATGCTAATACAGCAGAAGATGTTGGTAATATAGTAGTTGGTATGGATACCAATAAAAAGGTGGTTATGTATTTGAAATATGTGACCAGTGCTAGTGTAGACCCACCAACTCCATCAAAAGTTGCCATTGATTTTACTGTGGGTATTTCTCCTCATTCACCCGGTACAGAAACTACGATATTCATTTATAATAAGGCAAAAACCCAATTATTAAAGAATGTGACTTATGAAGATGGAGATGTAAGAGTTGGTTCTTCTACAAAGTTTACTAACATACCTAATAGTGATAACAATGTATATTACTTAGTTATTACTGGGTCAGTGAATAGGTCAGAGTTATTTAACTTCTACGATGGAGGAGTATACATTTTCTAAAACAAAAGCCTTATGAAAATATCAAAACTTGGATGGCTGTATGTAGCATTGCTAATAGCCTCAGTAATAATCTTCTCTTGTATTTGGAGATGGTTGGATAATGGTTTTGTAGCTATCTTGCTTATCATTTATCCGATAGTGTATTTCATTGCTGGATACTTTGCACATTATCTCAAGATAAAAGCAAAGGCAGAATTAGAGGAGAAATAGGTAATGTCTAGTATCCTAAAAGAACATTCCCATAAAACTAAGTTAGGGAAGTTATTGCATACTCTAGTACATGTTCTTTTGTATATTTGGCAACTACCTCAAAACTTAGCAGGTTTAATATACATGATAGTACTGATAGGAGAGAAAAGGATTCTTAAACAAAGAAGCACTGCTTTCTATGTAGCTCCTACAATGAATGGCGGTGTAAGTTTGGGAAACTACATCTTTCTTTCAGAAAGGTCAGGATTAAAAGAACCTGCTTATGATCACGAGTTTGGTCATTGCATACAGTCCAGAATACTTGGGCCATTATATTTACCCATAGTTGGATTATGTAGTGGTATTCATTGCCTATTCCATAATAGAAAGAATAATTACTACGAATTCTGGACAGAGAAATGGGCAAACAAACTTGGTGGAATAGACGGTTATGCTGGAGAGTACCATTATCATAAGGACGGTGTAATTAGAACTGTTTACTCAAAGTTAAAGGACTTTTACGATAAACATTTTTAACAATGGCAAGAACGGTTAATATCACTCTACCTAAAATATCAGACCTGGTTCTTCAAGTAAAGCTAAACGGTGAATGGCAAACGGTTGAAGCTTTAGTAAGTAACCTTGGTCCAAGTATGCAGATAGGGTATGACAGAGCCGTTGATAAGTTCTCAAGAAACTTACTTGCAATAGTAAAGAAGTCATTAACTTTGGGTATACCTCCAGTTGGTGGTGGAGTAACATGGCAACCGCTATCCCCAGCTACTATCAAAAGGTGGGGACAACATCCTATTTATAACCTGACTGGCCTTTATTCAAGGTCAGTTGGGTTATATAGGTATAAATCTAGAGTTCTGATAGGATTACCAATTGGAACAAGAAGATCATCTCAGAAAGGTTTAACATTAAATCAGTTAGCCAGAATATTAGAATTTGGATCTAATGATGGTAGGATTCCATCAAGACCAGTATGGTCACCATCTCTTAAAGCTGTTGGTGGTAAGAATATGTTAAAGCAACTTATCCTAACAGAGATACGTAGAGAACTTCAAAAATATGGTGTAAGACCCAATCAAGTAAAATGGTAAATTCTCAGGAAATTATAGAGAGGTCCATATACATGGCTCTATTGAATATGGCCATTAAATTGGGCTACACTATAAACCCAGAAGACTATCTTCCAACAAGTGCAGAAAATGCTGAAAGGTTTAAGGAAGATCTTAAAAAGATAATAGATGATAAGGGTTTCTATATAGGTATCTTTGGAGTAGGCAATAATCATTCCCGAGGTATAAAAGAAACCCCGAGAATAGTAGTTGATTCAGAAGGATTTTATCCTGGTGATGTAGGACTACCAAGACAAATAATACAGAAAGAAGAGGGTATAGGTTATACTGCAACCGAAGTACCTTATGAATCCCTATCACAATATATGAACATAAGGTTGTGTGCTTTATCATCAGAACACATGAGATTGCTGCATCAAATTATGTTCTGGTCAGTACCACAAAGAGGTTACTTAAAACCCTACTATGAACCCGAGTTCCTATTCACAGGTAACATATACCTTAGGATAGTTAACTTTTACAATATGCCAGACCTGGAAAACGGGTTAATGGAAAAAGTATATCAATTCGAAGTACAGGATTGCCTCATAGAGAAAAATACTCCTCCAGAGGTAATTACTCCAATACGAGATATTTCTGTTCTTCTAGAAAATGCCGATTATACATTAAAAGTACCATAATATGGACAAAAAATTAAAAATACTTTTGGATAAGGTTAATGAGTCTGATCCTAACCTTAATACAATGGATAGAAATACCAGA
>CALEBD010000277.1 GCA_937944945.1 uncultured Clostridium sp.
GAGCATCTCTAACCCCCATTTCTAATAATACTCCAATCAACTGCAAGTATCTGTTTATCATTTTATTAACTGATTTAAGTAACTTATCTATTTGCTTCTTTACACACTCTTTTAATCCTTGTCGTTAGTAATTACTGATAATAGGTTCTTCTGCTCTAACAATGAGAGCGAGTAGTAATCAAAAGAAAACTACTCGCTTTTATTAGAAAACACTCATTTCATCTATACCACTATCCATAGTTCCTTTTATACTTTCTCCTTCTGTCAAATCCTCCAAGTCAATATCGCCAAAATCAATTTCGAAAGACTGTTGACCAAAATCGTAATTTTCATTTTCGATATCTAAATTTATACTTGCACCATTGCCAGAATTCGGTACATAAGATAATTCTATATCATCTTCATCAGCTACAACTTTAGTTTCGTTCCTATCTACATCGTGATATTCGAATTGTCCATGTACTAGACGTTTTCTTTCTGAAGGTAATAGATTACCATTTTCATCGAAATTGTCTATTATATTCTCACCAACAAGAAGTCTACCCATAATACTGTTTTCTTCTTTGTTAGGGTTTGACATATTTAATCTAGCTAAATTCTCGTCTAGTCTTTCAAATGCTAGTAGTGACAATCCACCTGAGAAATGTTCTATAACTTCTCTCTCAGTATTGATTGTGTGGTCATAAACTATGTTATGTCCTTTTTCAATTGAGTCTAGAACCTCAGCTAATTCTCTCTTAGTACCTACTTTAATGTCTTTATCATCAGACTCATATATTTGTACTAATGCAGTTTGTACTCTTACTACCATCTCAAAATGTCTAGCATGTACATTTAAGTTACTAGCCGCATAAGTCTTCTTATAATCATCTAGTACTAATAATTGTCTTTTTCTTATCATCTTTAAAGTTGGTCGTCTACCACCAATATCACCAAATGATATCATACCTGAACTTAATGGTTCACCAACTTCTACATATTCACCAGACTTTACGATAACTCTATCCATATCTACAACATCTGTACTAGGATGGTTAGAGATATAAACTTGTTTACCTAAAGTCTTATAGTAAATGTAACCTTCTTTATTAGCTATAACAGCTTTCTCTTCTTTAGAAGGTACAGAACCTTTAAGACGTTTACTCATATATTTAATACCTGAAGAAGCACCACCTGTAATACCACCTGCATGGAATAAAGACATTGATAATTGTGCACCTGATTCTCCTATAGCTTGAGCCGCTTCGATACCAACATATTCATTTATCATTGGAAGTTTTTGAGTATCAAACTTAAGTCCATAGCATTTAGCACAAACTCCACCTACACTCTTACAAGTCATCATAGTTCTGACATGTAATGTTTCTAGGTTAGCTTTCTCTATAGCATCAATATCCATTTCTTTTAGATAAGTTCCTGCTTTTAGATGTAAAGTATCTTCGGTTAAATATCTATAAAGTAATAAATCTTTTATAGTATTTGTTAATTTATATTTTAATGTATAAGTTTCATCTTGAGTAACTGTACTATCATTATTTTGTTTTTCAGTTACACAAATAACTTTTCTTACCTTATGCTTAATTATTTGTCTTAGACATTCTTCAGTTAATGTTCTATCAGCAGGTAAGAAGTTTAATAATAACTTATTACATTCAGTATCATGTGGTGATAAAATCTTACCTTCTAAATATTCTGATAAAGAATTAACATAGCCAGACTCATTGTCAGATGAATCTACAGAAATTTCCTCATTTTTAGGAGTTACTATCTTCCATAGATTATCATAAGGTAGTATTAAAGTATCTTCTTTATTACCACAATCATCGTCAACTATTTTGATACCACCAATCATAAATACAGATTTTCTAGTTGCATAACCTGCATCAGCAGTTTCGTTTTGTGTTGAGTCAACACCCATTCTTGCACCATATGAAGCCAAGAATACTTCGAAACTTGTTAAACCTGAACTATATGAATTTAGTATAGGAGTTTCTAGTGACTCACTACCAGTTTTCATAGAGATACCAACTATACCAACAGTTTGCATAATTTGTCCAATATCTCCTCTTGAACCTGAATCAAGCATAATAGCTAAGTTGTTATTTCTAGGTAAAGCCTTGATAACTACTTTATCTCTTAAGAATTTAGTTAATTCATTATAGATATCAATTACCATTGCTTTCTTACCAGCTTCAGAAACTAGACCATCATAATATGCTTGATTTACTTTATCTGCTTCAGCTTTAGCTTTATCGATATAAACTTTAGTATCTATATCTAAAGATAAGTCACCTAAAGAAATTGTTATACTTGAAATATCACAATACTTAAATCCAAATTTCATAATCTCTTGATAAACTTCTATACATTCATCTAAAGGTTTTTCATGATAAAGATTTTTAGTATAATCTGATAATCCAAAATAAACCATACCGTCTTTATTTGCACCTTTCTTAGAAACTAAACCATCCATTAATAAATTAAAATATCTATTAGGGTTGATAGCTGGAACATTTGTTTCTCCTTCTATATGTTCTCTAGCTTCTCCTATAACTGGTAGTTTTAAGTTATTTGTAAAAGGTTCAGTTGTGAAACCTCCAGGAAGTAAACTATTAAATAGAATTCTACCTGCTGTACTTAAATATCTTCTACCTTCTATAGTTATTGCTACTAGGTCATGAGGATGTATACTGTGAGTATCTATACATAATTGTAATTCATCTAAATCTTGTACTACATGAATAGATTCATATGCTTTGTGTTGATATACACTTGCAACATTATCATATAACATTGTAGCGAAGTAAACACCTAGAACCATATCCTGACTATGTTCTAGTAAATTAGAACTGTCTTTAGGAT
>CALEBD010000278.1 GCA_937944945.1 uncultured Clostridium sp.
AGGTATAATATATAGATTATTTAAATTAAAATTATCTAATATACTTCATTTTCCAAGAGAATATTTCTATGATAATGAAAATATAAAAGTTTTAGTAGAGGATTCACACTTTAATCCAAATTCTACACTGCCAAGAATGGAAGAAATATCATACAAAGAAAAATTAATTATGTTAAGAAAATTATTTTTATTCTTTGAAGATTATATAGGTTTCCCACAACTAGACTTACCTAATAATTTACATAGAGGAGATTCTATGGAAGTTCTTTCTCAAAAAATAAGAGAGCATTGGGACTTATGGGATGACGAAAAACCAACACCTTTAAATTTAGGTGATATAATGACGGCAAAAGGTATAATAATAAGCTATATGAATGTTAATAGAAGGGGTGCAAGTCCTTTTACTCAAAAGCAATCAGTAGATAAAAATACAAAATACGTTATTGCTTTAGGTGGAGATAAAAATATTGCGCCTATAAGAAATCATGACTTAGCTTGTGAATTAGGATATATAGTTAGTGATATACTAAATATACCTTTAAAGAAATTTGACTGTGAAGAATTTGCTGCTGAATTTTTACTTCCAAAACAAGCATTTTTAAATAGTATTCAAGAAGCAAATGAATTAGAAGACTTTGTTAATCTAAAAGCTAAATGGGCAGTACCTGTTAGTTTATTAGTTTATAGAGCATATAGTCTAGGTGTAATAAGCTATAAAAAATACAATTATCTACTTAACGATTGGCAACAAAGAGGTTGGAATAAAGTTGAACCACTAGATGATAAGTTTAAATTAACTGACTCATCATTACTAAAAATGGCATATGAAGCTTTAATAGAAAATCATATAGTGAGCAATGCAACTTTAATAGATAAATTATATTCTCAAGGGATAACTTTATATCCAGAGGATTTAGAGATATTAATGGATTTAAAACCAAATACATTACAAACAAAAAACAATAAAAATAATGTAAAAAAAGTTGATTTTAAAAGAAAAAGAGCGTAAAAAATACCCCCTTGTTTTAACAAGGGGATTTTTTAATCTTAAGGAAATTATATATTATCTGGTTTGTGGATAATGTATAATTTCCAACATATTAACTAAAGCAACGGAATCGCCGATTCGTTGGCGCCATGAGCGAAGCGAATTTTAAGCAACGGACGAAGTCGTTGGCGCTATGAGCGAAGCGAATTTTTTTATTTGTACAAATCAACTCTTCTAGCAGACAGAAGTGGGAGTTCTTTTCTAATTTTGTCTACATAATCTAAGTCTAATTCGATTATTTTATATCCTTCTTTTTCATTCATTTTATATAAAATATCGCCCCAAGGAGATACAACTAAAGAGTTGCCATATGATATATAACAACTATCAACATCTCTGCTAGGTGCACAACCTATTGTATAGACCTGATTGTCTACAGCTCGTGATCTAAACATTAAATCCCAATGGGCAGGACCTGTAGTCATATTAAAGGCAGCGGGAACAATTATAATTTTTGCACCATCTTGTGCCATTAATCTTCCAAGTTCGGGAAATCTAAAATCAAAACAAATACAAAGTCCTATTTTTCCAAACTCAGTATTAAATACAGTAATATTATCGCCAGGTGTCAATGTATCAGATTCTTTAAATGCTTGTCCCCCTTTTACATCTATATCGAATAAATGAACTTTTCTATGTTTTTCTATTTTTTCTCCACTTCTATCAAATACATATGAAGTATTATAAACTAGATTATTTAAATCTTTTTCAGGGATAGAGCCACCTACTAAATATATATTATTTTCTCTCGCCATATTAGAAAGTTCTATAAATGATTTTTCACCTTCAAATTCTGCATATAATGGGAAGTTACTTGTTTTATAAGGAGTAGTAAACATCTCTGGAAGAATTGCTAAATCACAACCATCATTAGCAGCCTTATTTACAAATTTTCTAGCTGTCTGTAAATTCTTATCTTTATCTTCTTCGACATGCATTTGTATCAATGCTACTTTTATTTTATTCATATTTCTATTATCCTCCTAGACTTTATATATTTTATAT
>CALEBD010000279.1 GCA_937944945.1 uncultured Clostridium sp.
TTTCAACTATAGCTTCTATAGATAATATTTTATCTCTCAATGCTGCTGCTTTTTCAAATTCTAATTCTTCAGCGGCTCTTTCCATTTCATCCTTTAGCATTTTAGTTACATAAGTTTCTTTACCACTTAAAACATCTATTATATCACTAATCATCTTCCCATATTCTTCTTTAGTAATATGGCCACCACATGGCCCAAAGCATTTTTTAATATGATAATTCAAACATGGCCTTGCATTATTTTTAATAGCTTTTGGTATATCTATATTGCAATTTCTAATTGGATATATATTATGAATTATCTCTAGGGTATCGTTTACCGCACCCACATTTGTATATGGTCCAAAATATTTTGCATTATCTTTTAGTACTCTTCTAACCTTCATTACTCTTGGATAATCTTCATTAACAGTGACTTTTATATATGGATATGTTTTGTCATCTCTAAGCAAAACATTATATTTTGGTCTGTACTGTTTAATTAAGTTACATTCAAGTATTAACGCCTCTAACTCAGAATCAGTAATTATATACTCAAATGATGCAATATTTTCTACCATAGATCTCACTTTTGATGAGTGATTTTTAGATGATTGAAAATATTGTCTAACTCTATTCTTCAAAGAAATAGCTTTCCCGACATAAATTATTTTGTCGTTCTTATTTTTCATTAAATAAACGCCAGGTTCGTCTGGTAGTAATTTTAATTGTTCTTGAATATCAAACATTAAAAATCTCCTTTTTCCTCATAAACTTCTATCATTCTTTATTTTTTGTCTTTAATTACATATTAATTCCTATATAATCTTTTATTTTCTGACATTTATAATTTTTTAATGTATAAGAGCATTATAAATCATATTAATTTATAATGCTCTTATTTACTATTAAATCATACCATATTTTTTTGATGTTTTTCTATCATATTACAAAATTATTTATATTAATACATATTTATTCAAAGTATTTTTTTAAAAATTGTCCCGTATATGATTTTTCTACTTTTGATACTTCTTTTGGAGTTCCTGTTGCAACTATAGTTCCTCCATTATCTCCACCTTCTGGTCCTAAATCAATTATATAATCACAACACTTAATTACATCTAAGTTATGCTCTATTACTACTATAGAGTTACCTGTATCAGCTAATCTTTGTAGAACATCTATTAATTTGTCTACATCAGCCATATGTAACCCTGTTGTCGGTTCGTCTAAAATATATAATGTTTTACCAGTAGGTCTTTTGCTTAATTCAGTTGCTAATTTAATTCTTTGTGCTTCACCACCTGATAATTGAGTAGATGGTTGACCTAATTTTATATATGAAAGACCTACATCCATTAATGTCTCTAATTTTCTTTTTATTGTAGGTATATTTTCAAAGAATTCTAGTGCCTCTTCAACATTCATATCTAATACATCAGCAATCGTCTTATCTTTGTATTTAACTTGTAGAGTCTCTCTATTATATCTTTCACCCTTACATACTTCACAAGGAACATATACGTCTGGTAGGAAGTGCATTTCTATTTTTATTATTCCATCACCTTTACATGCCTCACATCTTCCACCTTTTACATTAAAACTAAATCTTCCTTTTTTATATCCTCTTGCTTTAGCTTCGTTTGTCATTGCGAATAAATCTCTTATGTGGTCAAATATTCCTGTATAAGTTGCAGGATTTGACCTAGGAGTTCTTCCTATTGGACTTTGGTCAATATTTATTATCTTATCTATATTTTCTATACCTTTTATTTCTTTATGTTTTCCTGGTTTCATTCTAGATCTGTTTACTTTGTTGGCAACACTTTTATATAGTATTTCATTTATAAGTGTACTTTTTCCTGAGCCTGAAACACCAGTTATACATACAAATTTACCTAATGGTATTTTTACATTTAGGTTTTTAAGGTTATTTTCACTTGCTTTTATTATTTCTATAAACTCTCCGTTTCCTTCTCTAACTGTTTCCGGTACATCTATAGTTCTCTTTCCACTTAAGTACATACCTGTTATAGAATTCGGGTTATTTATAATTTCATCAAATGTACCTTGAGCAACTATCTCACCACCATGAACTCCTGCCCCAGGCCCTATATCTACTATATAGTCCGCAGCTCTCATAGTATCCTCGTCGTGCTCAACAACAATCAACGTATTTCCTATTCTAGTTAAGTTCTGAAGTGAGGCTATTAATTTATCGTTGTCTCTTTGATGAAGACCTATACTAGGTTCGTCTAATACATAAAGAACACCTACTAAAGCAGAACCTATTTGTGTTGCAAGTCTTATACGTTGTGCTTCACCACCTGATAGTGTTCCCGCCTTTCTAGATAGATTTAAATATTCTAAACCTACATTGATTAAGAATGATGCCCTCTCGTGTATTTCTTTTAATATTTCCTGAGCAATAAATTGATTCTTTTCACTTAATTTTAAACTATCTATAAAATCTATTAATTCATTTATTGAAAGCTCTGTTACTTCAATTATATTTTTTTCTCCTACTTTAACTGATAGGACTTCCTTTTTTAGTCTATTACCTTTACATTTTGGACAAGGAGTCTCTGCCATAAATTCATCAATTTTATCCTTAGCATATTCAGAAGAAGTTTCATTATATCTTCTCTCTAAGTTTACTAAAACACCCTCAAAAGGAGCTTTATAGTGTTTTCTTCCTCCAAATTTAGAATCAAATTCAAACTCTACAATTGTGTTGTCTCTTCCGTAAAGTAACTCTTGTACAAAATCAGCTGGTAATTCTTTAAATGGTGTATCTAAAGATACTCCATATATATCAGCTAAACTTCTTACCATTTTACTGTAGTAAGTATCATTACTCTTACTTACAGAACCCCATGCTGCTATTGCACCTTGATTTATCGATAAATCTTTATTTGGTACAACTAAATCCTCATCAACGTTTCTACGTTCACCTAAACCATTACATTCATCACAAGCACCAAATGGAGCATTAAATGAGAACATTCTTGGAGATAATTCTTCAATTCCAACTCCATGGTCAGGACATGCGAATTTAGTTGAATACAGTATTTCTTCTCCATCTATAATTTGTGCAATAACTAATCCATCTGATAATTTTATTGCTGTTTCGATTGAGTCAGAAAGTCTTCCTTCAATTCCTGGTTTTACAACTATTCTATCTACAACTACTTCTATATTGTGTTTTTTATTTTTACTTAGTTCAATCTCATCTGTAACTTCGTAATTTTCTCCATTTACTCTAACTCTTACAAATCCTTCTTTTTTTAGTCCTTCTAGAGTCTTTTTATGCGTTCCTTTTTGACCCCTAACGATAGGAGACAGTATTTGTAATTTTGTTCTTTCTGGAAATTCTAATATTTTATCCACGATTTCTTGTACTGTCATCTGGCTTATTTTATTTCCACATACAGGACAATGTACATCTCCAACTCTAGCAAATAAAAGTCTTAGGTAATCATATATTTCTGTAACTGTACCTACTGTTGATCTAGGGTTTCTTGATGTTGTCTTTTGGTCTATCGAAATTGCTGGTGAAAGACCTTCTATGTACTCTACATTTGGTTTTTCCATTTGCCCTAAAAATTGTCTAGCGTATGATGAAAGACTTTCTACATATCGTCTTTGTCCTTCTGCATAAATTGTGTCAAACGCTAATGATGATTTTCCTGAGCCAGATAATCCTGTAAATACAACAAATTTATTTCTAGGGATTACTAAATTCACATCTTTTAAATTGTTTTCTTTGTTAAAACCAAATAG